>NZ_VOYL01000049.1:0-20814 GCF_013420295.1 Acinetobacter sp. YH01018 | reverse complement strand
TTCAAATGGCTATTCTACGTTTGATTGGTTTTGGAAAAAAAGAAGAATTTAAGAAAGTGCTAGCAATTTTAAGAAAGAAAAAGCCTGATAGGACAAGGATCCTATGAAATTTGTCGTGTACAGAGTTGTTCAAGTTTATATAAATCATTTTCTTCCACCAATTTCTTATCATATACTCTCATTATACCCATAGGTAAAATCGGGTTAATCTTTTTCCCAATAGTACTAATTCCAACATCTACACGGTATGCCCCCAACTCTTCATCTAAATGATAAATTAATCCTTTTTTAGCCTGCTCAATATGTATTTCAATATCTAATGCTTGAGGGTGTAATTCATCAAAATGATCAAACATAAAATCATTTCGGAACATTTTTGATGAATGTGCAAAAAAAGGTAAATTTAGATATAAATAATCTAAATCGAATTTACCCTTTTGATGGGTCCATTCTCGCACCTTATTTCCTTCAGCATCAATATATCGCATATCATGAGTACAGATGACGCAATCTGAATTGGATTCCATTACATCAAATTGCCGTTGCAATTTATTCGGAAGAGCCAAGTCATCCCCATCGAGATGATAAATGTATTTACCTTTCGCTTTTCTATATACCGCCTTAAGATTTTCTAAAGGGCCAATATTTTTTTCATGAAAAACTGGAACTATAATATCGGGATATTTTAGTAAAAAATCTTCTATTATTTTTCTAGTTGAATCAGTAGAGCAATCATCTCCAATAATAACTTCGTACTGAAAATTTGTATTTTGATTTAGAATACTTTGTAAAGTCTGCTCTACAAATCTTTCTTGATTATAGGTAACAATACAGACTGAAACCAATATATTCATACTAAATAGATTCCTCATTTTTTAGTTTTATTTCTAACTCAAGTAAATCTTTTTTTCTCTCTTTAATTCGTTTTACAGGAGTCCCAATATAAATACCAAACTCTGAACAATTTTTATTTACTAAACTTAATGCACCAACAGCGACACCTATTTCTAAAGTCACACCAGGCAAAATCACACTTCCAGATCCAACAATTACATGCTTTCCAATTATTACATCTGAACTCGTCACATTTGTGTATTGACTAGGCACCATAGGATTCGTCATAAACTGACCACTATAATCATCATTACTACTATAGACCGAAACCCGAGATGAAAGTCCTGCAAAATCTTGAACTGAAATTTTCCCAGCCCCAATGAGACTCACACCAATCGCAAGATGGACATACTCACCAATTTCTATACCACCATCCCCGGCAGATAGTACTGAAAAATCATCTATACGAGTATTGCTACCAATACTAATATTTTTACAATTATAATAAGAGGCCTTATCTGAAAGTAAGCAATTTTCACCTACGTAACGAAAGCCCATGGCTTTAATTTGATCTTCTGTTAAAAAAGCCATCTTAATTATCCTTAATTAAATCAATAATTTTTTGCACTGACTCCATGCAAAGATTTGGATATAGTGGTAAGCAAAGCACTTGCTCTGATAAGCGTTTCGCTTCAGGGGTGTCTGATTGATATTCTTTATAAACAGTCAAATCAGTCATTATCGGATAAAAATATTTTCTTGCAAAAATATTATGACGCTTCAATTTTTCAAATAACGCATCACGACTGAGTGGATATGATTCAGAAATAACGATGGGGAAATAAGAGTAATTATCTTTTTCTAAATCTGTACGTTCTATACAACATATACCTTTTGTATCTATGAATGAACTACGATAAATATGGTCTATCTTTTGACGCGCTGCTAATGTGCTATCTATATTCTTTAATTGCAATAAACCAAGTGCAGCATGTACTTCGCTCAATTTCCCATTCAAAGAAACATCATCTATTGTACTTTCATTCACAATCCCGAAATTTTTTAAACGATCTATACGCTGTTTCATTTCAGCGCTATGGCAAACGATTGCTCCCCCCTCAAAAGTATTAAATACTTTTGTAGCATGAAAGCTCATTACACTTAAATCACCATATTTTAATAAGCTTTTACCCTGATGTATTACACCAAAGGCATGGGCTGCATCATAAATTAGTTTAAGATTATTCTGATTGGCAATATCTTGTAATTTCTCTACATCACAAGGAATCCCATAACAATGTACTGGTAAAATCGCGACTGTCTTATCTGTAATTGCCATTTCAACTTTTATCGGGTCAATATTAGATGTTTGCGGATCAATATCGACAAAGACTGGCGTAAGTTTATTCCAAACTATCGAATGAGCCGTAGCAACAAAAGTATATGGTGTCGTAATCACTTCACCTTGTTCAAGTCCAAGTGCCTGTAGTGCTGTTACTAATGCAATCGTTCCATTATTAAATAATGAAATATAATCAACACCAAGATATTCACAAAGTTCTTTTTCCAACTGCTGATGCAACGGCCCACAGTTGGTTAAAATTTTATTATTCCAAATCTGCTCTAAATAAGGAATAAATTCCTCAAGCTCAGGTAAAACAGGTTGCGTTACATAAATTGGCTGAGTCATTTTTTAGTTTTCCACTAAAGAAATCAAATATTGCCCATAGTCATTTTTACTCATGCTTTGACCAATTTCTAAAACTTGTCCTTTGCTCAGCCAACCATTATTCAAAGCAATTTCTTCTAGACAAGCCACTTTGTAACCTTGACGCTTTTCAATGGTTTCTACAAATTGAGCAGCCTCCAGTAAGCTAGAATGTGTCCCTGTATCCAACC
This sequence comes from Acinetobacter sp. YH01018, assembly GCF_013420295.1. NCBI lineage: Bacteria > Pseudomonadati > Pseudomonadota > Gammaproteobacteria > Moraxellales > Moraxellaceae > Acinetobacter > Acinetobacter sp. YH01018. The sequence continues at coordinate 18,081 of NZ_VOYL01000049.1, read as the reverse complement.
ATGCAAAACCACGTCCAAGCAACTCTACATTTAAATCACCACGCTCTAAATACATCTGGTTTACAGTTGTAATTTCTAACTCACCACGTTCAGAAGGTTTAACCTGTTTTGCAATTTGAATCACATCATTATCGTAAAAATATAATCCTGTTACAGCAAAGTGTGATTTTGGATCTTTCGGTTTTTCTTCTAAAGATACCGCACGTTTTTGCTCATCAAACTCAACTACCCCAAAACGTTCTGGATCTTTCACTTGATAGCCAAATACAGTCGCACCTTTTTGACGTGACACAGCCTGACGCAACATTGGGGTAAAACCTTGACCGTAAAAAATATTGTCGCCAAGCACTAAGCAAACATTACTATCCCCAATAAAGCTTTCACCAATTATAAATGCTTGTGCTAAACCGTCTGGACTAGGTTGGACTGCATATTCAATCTGAATACCAAACTGAGAACCATCACCTAATAATCGTTTAAATCCATCAATATCGTCAGGAGTACTAATGATTAATACTTCACGAATACCCGCAAGCATGAGTACCGAAAGTGGATAATACACCATCGGCTTATCATAAATTGGGAGTAACTGTTTAGATACACCTTTAGTAATAGGGTATAAACGTGTACCCGAACCGCCTGCTAAAATAATACCCTTTATTGTATTTGACATTATAAAGTTACACCTAATCGTTCACGTTGGTAACTGCCATCTTGCACACGACGACACCATTCCAAATTATTTAAATACCATTCAACAGTTTTACGGATACCGGTTTCAAAAGTTTCAGTTGGCGACCAACCTAACTCATTCTTGATTTTCGCTGCATCAATGGCGTAACGTAAGTCATGCCCAGGACGATCTTTAACAAAAGTAATCAGTGATTCATAAGATTGACCACTACTTTGTGGTTTCAATTCATCCAATATTTTGCAAATGGTTTTCACCACTTCAATGTTCTGCTTTTCGTTATGCCCACCAATATTGTAGGTTTCACCCACTACTCCCTCAGTCACCACTTTATACAAAGCACGGGCATGATCTTCTACAAATAACCAGTCCCGAATTTGCTGCCCATTACCATATACAGGTAAAGGCTTAGCATCGAGTGCATTTAAAATGACTAATGGAATCAGCTTTTCTGGAAAGTGGTAAGGACCATAATTATTTGAACAATTGGTCACAAGCACAGGTAAGCCATAAGTTCGATACCAAGCACGAACCAAATGATCCGAACTGGCTTTAGATGCTGAATATGGAGAACTTGGTGCGTATGAAGTTGTTTCAGTAAATAGATCGGTTGTCCCTTCTAAGTCACCATAAACTTCATCAGTTGAAATATGATGGAAACGAAAGTGCTGTTTAGTATCTGAGTCAAGACTCATCCAGTACTTTCGGGCAGCCTCAAGTAAAGTATAAGTACCAACAATATTGGTTTGAATAAAAGCTGCTGGACCATCAATTGAACGATCCACATGTGATTCAGCTGCCAGATGCATAATTGCATCCGGTTGAAATGCTTCAATTGCTTTCGTGATTTGATCGGTTTCGCAAATATCCATTTGTTTAAACTGGTATTTTGGACTTTGATCAATTTCTTTTAATGATTCTAGGTTACCAGCATAAGTCAATTTATCTATATTTAAAACTTCATGATCTGTATGTTTTATCAGATGTCGAATTACAGCTGAACCTATAAACCCTGCACCACCTGTAACTAATATTTTCATAACAAACTCAATACACCCAGATCAGAAAGACATTATTAATTAAGTACGAAATAAAGAAAATTATTCAATTTATCCGCAACTCTGCAGAATTGATATTCATTTTCAGCATCTTGGTATCCTGATCGTGCAATTTTACAAATTTGCTCAGGATGTTCAATGAAAAAAGCAAGATTATCAACCAAGTCTGTTATATCTCCACACTTTGCCATCAAACCATTTTCACCTTGGCGAATAATCTGCTGAACACTAATATGATCACTCGCAACCACTGGTTTTCCCCAAGCAAAAGCATCTAATATGGCTAAAGGTTGGGTATCATTCATGGTAGGGACAAGTGCAATATCGATATCATCGTAAAATTTTCTTTTATCTTCACCACCAATCCAGCCTAAAAACTTAACTTCATTTTCTAAACTTAAATCTTTAACTTGCTGAATTAAAGTAGCTTTCTGCTCACCGTCCCCGGCAATCAAAAGCTTTACTTTATATCCTCGTTGCTTGAGTTGCTGTACCGCAGAAATTGCTAAATGTGTACCTTTATATTCAACCAAACGCGTCATAATGCCTAAGACAACTGGTTCACTCAGCATTTCAGAAAAAGAGGGCTGACTCTCAGGTAAGTGAATTAAATTTGAAATAATAGCCTGTGGTTTTTTAGTTAAATCTATACTTTTCTTTTTTGCCGCTACTGCAACACATTGCCCCACATAAGGGGTAATATGAATAAATCCATCTGCTCTCAGCATTCTTTTCACATTATGACTGTGATTCATTGCAATCACAGGGCATTTGATTCGTGCAAAAAATATTGCATTTTTAAACAAATAAACTGCACGTCCACTGTGGGCAATCACAACATCTGGACGATAAGTACGCAACCACAAAGCCAGCTTTACTGCTGCTAGCAAATCATAAAACCCTGAACTGTTCAGACAAAATTTTGGATAATTTTCAGATTTTAAATTCTTATTTTCCTCACCATATACCAAGACACCCTCATGCCCTTTACTGGCTAAGGCATCAAAAGTATTGAGCATCGCTTGCCAACGACCACCCGAAGCATCGCCATATACAGTATGAATAATTTTTAATTTTTTCAAGAACAAGAGCCTATAAAGTAAATTTTACCAATTGTTTATTGGGTCAACATTCTAATATTTTCAGTCTGGAGAAACCATCGTCTCTTTAAAAATAATTCCTTGCATATTCGCTTTACTTCAAGTCTCTGACAAGATTATAGAATTTTGTTACCATACAAAGTAGATAGAGCAAACGTTCAAATATGATGAAAAGCAAACCTAGTCTCGCAGTTCTCCTTATTCACGATCAACGGGCTGGACACTTAAACCCCAGTCTGGGCGTATATGACTGCCTAGAAACAGCTTATACAACAACCTTAGATAAAGTCGAAACTCCAAGCATAAAAAAATGGCAAATAAGCATATTGAAAAAGCTCAGTTGGTATCCTCCTTTATTTGTTTTTTGCTCAACCATTTTTTTCAAAAAATTTCAGTCAAAGCAAAATATTGACTGTATTATTTGTTCGGGCATGCCAAATTTGCTCTATGGCATTTTTGTCAGTCGCAGATTAAAAGTTCCATTGTTTTACGCAGGTGATTTACGCAAAGTGAATGGACAACTGGTGAACTGTACAATTACAGCACTAGAACAAAATACTGCGTCGGACCAAGTTGTGCTTGCCACCCCACCAGTTAAAAAAGACTTTATTAATATGCAACAGGATCAACTTGATCAAACCACTGCCTTGCTGATTTTAGGTGGTCCGACAGATGAGCATCCTTTTACATATGACGATTTTGAAAAAATCATCGATAAATTTATTGCATTTTGTACTCAAAATCAGCTGAAGGGGCTCATCACCAATTCACGCCGCACACCGAATTTAGATCGCTATTTTCAAAAGACAAAAATCCCTAAAAATATTCAATTGCATTTAGTTCAAACAAAAAATGCTTTATCTTTAGTTCAGCTTATTAAACAAGCCACTTATATTTTTGTCACAGAAGATAGTACTTCTATGCTGGCTGAAACTATTCAAAGTGGTCGCTTCATCTGCTCAATTTATAATTCCAAGTCTATTTTAGAACCTTTAAATCAGAAATATCTTCAACATAAACTCATGCAACGACAAAATTTAGCAGCGGACTTTCAACATCCAGAGTATAAAAATACCCAAGCCTTGGATTTAACTAGACCGATTGTTCAGGCTTTTAAACGTAATTTAGGATATTAAAATGATTTCAGTCGTCCTCACTCACTACAATAAGGGTTTATTACTCAATAGAACGATCGATTCATTGCAACCCGAAGATGAAAATTTACATGAAATTATCGTGGTAGATGACTGTTCTACAGACCCAGAATGGCCGACTAATTATCAATGCTTATTAGCCAATTATCCCAAAGTTAAAATTATCCAGAATACGGACAATAAAGGTCCTGCGGTTCGCCTAAATCAAGGTGCATTTGCTGCGACTGGTGATTATCTCTTTTTCATGGACTCTGACGATATCCTAGCCCCAAATCGCTTAAATATGTTTTTACATGAGATGCAAAAACAGCAGGCAGATTTATGCTATGCAGAAAAAGTAAAGATTCACGATTTAAATGAAATTCAAAAACATACTATTGGAACCTGGGAATCTAGCACGACTCCTCTAGGCTATGTACTCGAAAATAATATTATGCAAATGTGTGTCATGTGTACACGTGAATTATTTTTAAAGTCTAAAGGCTGTAATGAAAATATATTTATTCAAGATGAATCACTCGCCCTAAATTTAGCCAAATATTCTCAAAAAATTATTTCTAGCAATTTACATAGTGTTTTTGTTCTTTTAGATGAAACGGAAACCAAATCGGTTCGTGGAGAAAATCGTTTATCGCGCCACTTAGAGCAACAACACCACGATATGTTCTTTACAATTGATGACTTTATTCAGGATTATCCTGACATAAATGAACAAGATAAAAAGTTATTAACCAAAAAAGCACTTTCAACATACTGGAAAAGTATTCGTCACACCCCAAAGAAAAACTTTTCTGATTTTCTGATTTATTTAGCTGCGCGGATTAATCCTATTCAAACCTGGAATAAACATCACCAAAAGCTTACTACATATTTTAATCAATTAGATCATGTGCGTAAGATTAACAAAAGAGCGTAATTACGCTCTTTTGCCTAATTTCATTCGCAATTTCACCGCAAACAATGAATCCTTACCGCTGATTTTAATTCGCTGCAACTGCATAAAATCGGGCTGCTCTAAATCTATACCTTCTTTTGTGGTCACTGCATTGTGATAGCCTGCCTTTCGGACTAGCGCCACATCACGTGTAGAATAAATTCCAAAGGGATAAGCAAAGCTCGTCACTTCCTGCTGGATTAAGTTTTCCAATACCTGCTTGGATTGAGTTAATTCTGCCAAGCATTCTTCATCGCTTAGTTTCGCCATATTGGCATGAGTCAGCGTATGTGAACCAATTTCCACCAAACCTGAATTTGCTAACCACTTCACTTGCTCATCATTCAGTTTTGGCTCACGCGCCAGTTCACCACTATTATGATGGGCTTTTTTATAGGTTGACCAATCTCGATCATGTCGGTCTACCACTACATAAATGGTCGCTTTAGCCTGATACTTTTCTAATATTGGATAAGCATTTTCCAGATTATCCAGATAACCATCATCAAAGGTAATGGCCACGGTTTTTTCAGGGTGTCTACCCCAATTTTGTTGTAATTCCTGCATAGTCACAAAATGAAAGCCTTCTGCTTTCATCCATGCTACCTGCTTTTCGAATTCCGTCGGTTTTACTCGTAATTTATTAAACTTGGCACCATCAATATGGTCCCTAACCATGTGATACATTAAAACCCGAGGGCGTTTCCAGTCTACCGCTGGTTTCCACCATGCATATTGATAACTAAACGCCATGAATAAGACCAACAGGAGAATAAAAATATAAATCACAAGAGCAACCTGATTATTGTGCTAAAAGATATGTTGCCACACGCTCTGCTTCTTTAAAAGCATGAGGTTCAGGTAACGCTTGAATTGAAGTACTATCAGAAACCAAATGAGATTGAATGATGTGATCAATCGATTGGGTAATCCGATCTTCTTTTAATCGATCAATCCCAATCACTCCTACCTTACAACCGGCTGTTAAAGCCTCGAAAATCATGGAAACACTATCTTCTGTGACCCAAACTGCCTCTGCCTGCTGCATTTCCTCAAAGATCCAGCCTTGCGGGGTTTGTTCTACCGGAAAGATTTGCAAATGCTGACTATAAGGTTGCTTAACTAAATGAGCCAGAAATTCGGATGGTGTACGACGCGAGGTAGTCAGAATAATTGCACTATGAGAATGATTTTCTACGATCTGCTGAATTGCTGACAACACTTTTGCTTCATTCCATTGATGGCGTTTGGAAGAACCACCTAAAGCAATCAAGACCCGACTGGCTTGATGGCGCTGCTCATTGACAATCGGGTTTAAAGCCCCTTGAGTGGTAATAACATGCCTGGATTCAGGTATACCATCATGTTCAGGAATAATGGCATAATCAAACCAGCTGAAAGGAAAATTCGGCTTCATTAAAATAACCGTTTTCGCCTGAGGATATACTTTTCCCAGCAGCAAAACCCGTGACTGGGTATGGCTGCCTACTCCAAAGATATAATCCGGCTTTTTTTCAAACAGGGGCAATTGATGACTCAACATGCCTTTTAAAAGCGTGAAAATTGGCAATTGCTGAATGGCGATTTCCTGAAAAGTTACTTCGCTATTGCTTATACGCTGCATGGCTTTATACAAACCGACTGCTTGCGAACGGTGTCCCGCTTTAGCATCACTGACGTAGACAATATGCATGTTTATTGTTTCCTTTTACACCATTAAGCATTGACATCCTCACCCACCTGAAAGGAGGGTGATTCCTACTGCTAGACGCTTATGCCCAAGCGCAAGTATGTTCTTAGCGGAATTTAAATCACGATGATTTATACTTCCGCACTCACATTCCCATACTCTTATTCGCAAATCTGTTCTACCTTGTGGACTGCTAGAGGTGATCTCACCACAGCACGAACAAATTTGGGTTGTGAACCTCTCACTAACTTCCTCAAACAATACCCCTGCGTTCTCGCATTTATACTTGAGAATTGTTTTGAGTGCTGAAAATCCTGTGTCCAAAACAGATTTCGCCATCTTGGTTTTCACCAGCTTTTTCGCACTTAAGTCACCTACAACAATCAGTGCATTTTCTTTCACAAGCAGAGTGCTTGCCTTATGCAAATGATCTTTACGACTGTTTGCAATCTTGGCATGTAATGCACGAACACGTTTTTTATTCCTTGCTCGTTGAGCTATACCTAATTTCTTTTCATATTTTCGATAGAATTTAGGATTTGAAATCACAGTACCATCTGAGCAGGTGGCTATATCTTTTAAGCCCAGATCAATCCCGATCGCTTTGGTGGCGGTAGGTTTATCAGCTTTAGTGCTATCCACAACAAGACACACATACCAGCGCCCACGACTATCCTCAACAAATGAGCCTGTTCTAACGCTGTATTTGCCTATACCGTAGCTATCCCACAGTTTGAATTGATGCTTGCCATATTGCACATATCCATCAGCATATTTAATCGCTACTTTTTTAAAGGGTATCCAACCAAGTGAACGTCTTGCTGACTTTTTGTTACTCACACGCCATTTTAATTTTGCTTTTCTAAACTGTTCTCTTTTACCAGCATATTCTTCTCTGATTGCATCCACCGTTTGACTATGCAAACCACACAATTTTGAAGTCCCTTTTGTGTATTTAGCCATATCGAATGCTGAGAAAAAGTCACCTGTTCTTTTCAGGTGTTTGAAACTTAAATCATTCACATAATTCCAAACAAAGTTAACCTCAGATGCTAATTGGTCTAGCACCTTGCAATGTTTGTCTTTTATGCGTAATTTAAGTGTTTTCATGAGCTTATATTAGCTCATGTTAAATTAAAGGTGTTGAGTTTTAAAAAACTCAACGACATTTCATGTCGTGTCGCATATATTTCTGCCCTGAAGGACAGAGTTTTACGCTCCATTTGATAAAAAAGGCGAAACTTTCGTTCCGCCTCCTCATCTTAACCAATCAACTTATTTTACGTAAGTTAACCAGTGTGCATATTTAGGATCTTTACCCTGAACTGCATCAAAGAACGCTTTCTGGATTTTTGTTGTAATTGGACCACGACAGCCTTCGCCAATGATACGGTCATCATATTCACGGATTGGAGTCACTTCAGCTGCAGTACCAGTGAAGAATGCTTCATCACCGATATAGAATTCATCACGGGTAATACGACGTTCAAATACTTCAATGCCCAAGTCTTTGGCAATGGTAATGATAGTTTGACGGGTAATACCGTCTAAAGCACCGCCAGCGATATCCGGTGTATGCAATGCACCATCTTTTACCAGGAATACGTTTTCGCCAGAACCTTGGCATACATAACCTTGCGGGTCCATCAACATTGCTTCATCATAACCCGAATGTGCCACTTCTTGGTGTGCAAGAATAGACAAGGTATAGTTACCGGAAGCCTTTGCCTTACACATGGTCACGTTTGGATGGTGATGGGTAAATGATGAAGTTTTAACGCGAATACCTTTCGCCATCGCTTCTTCACCCAGATAAGCACCCCAGCCCCATGCTGCCACAGTGGCATGAATAGTATTATCCGTTGCAGCAATACCGAGTTTTTCCGAACCGATAAAGATAATTGGACGCAAATAGCATGAAGCTAATTTATTTTCACGTACTACATCAATTTGAGCCTGCTCAAGTGCTGCATGATCAAATGGAACCTTCATTTGATAGATTTTTGCAGAGTTAAGCAAACGCTTGGTATGATCTTGGAGACGGAAAATCGCGGTACCATTTGGTGTTTCATAAGCACGGACACCCTCAAAGACACCCATACTGTAGTGTAATGTATGAGTTAGGACGTGGATTTTCGCCTCACGCCAGTCAACCATTTGTCCATCTTGCCAGATAAAACCATCACGATCAGCCAAATTCATGGCACACACTCCAAATTTTTATACACAGTCATTTCTATCCAACGCAAAAGTTGCAGTTGGATCAATTAATCTTTGCCATAACTTGCAAACGACCTCTCGGGTATCGTACCAGTCGTCAGCTGCAACTTGCATGGATTGATTTGCAAGGGCTAAACGGTGGCTCTCGGCTCGTTCACGGAGATAAGCTTGAATCAATGCTGTCGCATCGGCGCTGGATAAGCGATCCGTTTTTGCGGCATCCTCAAGGATTCGTACGTTGTCGGAGTAATGGGCGAGATCAGGATTCGACCCACTCCATGCTAATACCGCATACTGTGCCATAAATTCGATATCAACGATACCACCTGCATCCTGTTTTAAGTGAAAAATCCCATCTTTTTGCTGCTCTTTGGAAGAGCCCAAATGGTCTTTCATTTTTTGACGCATTTTCAGCACTTCTGCTCGAACATTCGCCTCATCCCGTGGCTGGGTCAAAATGCGGCAGCGTAAATCTTCAAACTTTTCTCGCAGGGAAGCTTCACCGGCAATGGATCGGGCACGAACCAGCGCCTGATGCTCCCACACCCAGGCACTTTTTAATTGATATTGTTCAAAGGCTTTGAGGCTGGTCACCAACAGTCCCGCCTCACCCGATGGACGTAAACGGGTATCAATTTCATAGACCCGCCCATCTAAGGTTTGTGTGGTCATCAGCGACATGAATTTCTGTGCCACGCGTATAGCAAACTCAAAACCGCTAATCGGTTTAATACCATCGGTATCACCCTGTTCACTCATATAATGAATAAATACCAGATCCAAATCCGAGCCATAACCCAGTTCAATGCCACCTAGTTTGCCATAGCCTGCGACCGCGAATGCCATATGATCGAGTGAACAGCGCTGCCCCTCTACATCTAAAGGATAGCCATGCTTTTTAGCAGTAATTTGATAAGCCAGATTTAATGTCGCATTAACGGATACTTCTGCGATATCGGTTAATGCATCGGAGACTTTCATCAATGGACTTTCCGCCAGCACATCACTGGCTGCCACAGCCAATACATTGGATTTCTTGAATAAACGCAGCACGCGCATCTGATCTTCAACCTGATCAATCTCAATGCGCAACAGTTGCTGGCGCAGTGAATCTTCCAGATCCTTGCGTTTCGGCAATTCAAAATCCATCGATAAAAATTCGTCCAGCAGTACCGGATAATGGGTCAGTTCCTCACAAATCCATGGACTCACCGTGGCCATTTTCACCAGACGCTGCAGCGCACCCTTACTTTCAATCAACATTACCAGATACACGGTACGGCGCAGGACCGATTCGACCAAAGGCATCAAACGTAACAGTGCCACTTGCGGTTTATCAGACTGCAAAATCGCTTCAATCAGGTGTGGCCAAAACGTCTTTAAACGCTGTACGGCTTTGGCTGGCAATTTTTTCAGCGCATGCCCATTCCAGAATTCATGCACCAGATTTTTGGCATCTTCATCCAGCACTTCATTTAGCTGTTTCTCTAATTGAGTAAAGCTTTCAATTAACGGATCAGGTTCTTTTTCTTTAATCAAATGCTCAAACTGATAGATGACCTTGGCACGTTTTTGATTCAGCACTTCTAAAAATTGCTCCCAACTATCAAAACCCAGCGTTTCAATCATGCGATTTCTTAAATCAGGTTCATTGGGCAAGGATTGGGTCTGCTGGTCATTGAGTGCCTGAATGGCATGTTCAATCCGGCGCAAAAACAGATAGGCATCTTCCAGTTCAAGTACGGCATTTTGTTCAAGAAGCCCCACTTCCCCCAAATGATGCAGGCTGACCAGACACTGGCGATCCTGTAATTCAAGTTTTGAGCCACCATAAATCAATTGAAAGACTTGAACGATGAATTCGACTTCACGAATCCCCCCTGCTCCAAGCTTGATATCATCTTCGATATTACGGCGTTGTACTTCGCGTTCAATCATCGCCTTCATTTCACGCATGGCTTCAAAGGCGGTGTAATCAACATATTTACGAAATACGAATGGACGGGTCATCTCCAGCAGTTCTGCACCTTCTTTACCACCAGTCACAATACGTGCCTTAATCCATGCATAGCGCTCCCATTCACGGCCATGCTGGCTTAAATATTTTTCCAGGGCAACATGGCTAATCGCCAAAGCTGAACCATCGCCCCAAGGACGCAGGCGCATATCAACACGGAACACAAAACCGTCTGCGGTAATATGATCAAGCAGATAAATCAGCTTTTGCCCCCACAAAATACAAAACTGCTGTACATCAATACATTTGCGACCATTGGTTTCGCCCTGTTCATCAAAACCGAAAATAAGATCAATATCACTTGAAAGGTTAAGCTCTTGTGCCCCGAGCTTGCCCATGGCGACCACGATTAAATCCTGCACCTCACCACCGTAGCCGATAGGCTCACCGTGCTTGGCCACCAATGGAGCACGGGCAAAATCTTTAGCCGCGCAAATAGCAGTATCGGCAAAATCGGAAAGCTCACGGGTCAGGGTTATCACATCCGTCAACCGGTTGGCATCCTGCCAAATCCAGCGGAACATCAAGCGCGCACGAAGCACACGAATAGCATGCATCCAGGTGCTTTCATCTGTAATCTGCTTTAGCGTGTCATGAACAATATTCTGGATTTGAATGGTGGTTAAAGGAAGGAGAAATTGATCAATTGCATAATCTTGTTCTAGTAGAGCGCTGTGTTTTCCCAACACCTGTTCTGCATATTGGCTCGCACGCAATGTGTTGTGCAATTGTTCCGCATTCATCTTAAAACCTTCAGCCTGATTTTTTTCTAGTTATAGCAGCTGAAAAGAAATAGTGGAAAAGAAAAATTGATTTTCTATACTTTTACTTTTTCAATTTTAGGCTGTTCCTGGGCTAAAGCCTGATGGACACTGGTGGCTGCCGGTAAAATCACATTAAATGTCGTACCTTCACCTTCTGTAGAATCTACAAAAATTTGCCCATGGTTCAAATCAATAAAACGCTTACACAAGACTAGGCCCAGACCGGTACCTTTTTCTCCTGCAGTCCCTTTAATACTGACCGTAACCGACTGCTGGAACAGCTGATCCATTTGTGCCCGACTCATCCCCAGACCGGTATCCCGTACAGAAATATGCACCCCTGCTTCGGACTCATGTGCATGAATGATGACACGCCCCGTACCATCGGTCGGGGTGAATTTCAAAGCATTGGAAACCAGGTTCTGTATCACTGAAGTAATCATGTTGATATCAGCATAGACCTTGATGCCTTCTTCAATCTGGTCAATTAACTGAATATTTTTCTTTACCGCCAAACTATGTAATACGTCACAAACAATCTTGCTTGACTGTTTTAATTCAAAATTAATGGGATGATAAATGAAACGTCCGCCTTCAGCCATTGCCCAGTTCAGCAGGCTTTCCAGCAGGTTATAAGTCGATTGTGCCGTATCATACAAATATTCAGCAATATTCTGTATGCTGGATTCATCCAGTGTTTCACGCTCTTGCGCCAGCACTTCTGAAAAGCCGAGCAAACCATGAAATGGGGCTCTCAGGTCATGGGCAATAATCTGGAAAAACTTGGTTTTACTGAAATTGAGCGCCGCTTGCTGCTCGTACATTTCCTTCAGTTCAGCATGATCTGCTTTCAGTTCAATCATATGGATCAGACTGTTGGTCAAGTCACTGACATTGGTAATACTTTCAGGATGAAACGGTTTTTTCTGCTGATCAAAAAAAAGCGCCTGACCAATTGAAGTACCGTTACTTAAACGCAAATCAAAAGCCAGATAACGCTTGGCTTCTACACCGAGTTGACTCACATGCTGCACCAGATTCGGATATTGACTGTGCTGATGATCAATGAAATTACGCCCTTCAAAATAAGGGCTTAAACCGGTTTCATCAGGCGAGCAAAAAGCCTTAAAACCATGATTGGAGGAATACCAGATATAAGGCTCATGATGAAAAGCCAGTACCGCCTGTTCAGCACCAAGCATGTTGCGGGAAAACCTTAAAAAACGCTCAACCTGATTCGTTGCTGTAAAAACGCCTAACAATAGTGAGATTTTACATGCACTAAGCTGCTCAGTTTCCGAGCCTATTTCAAGCAACTGCATTTTCATATTTGATTCATCCAATCACTATTATTTGTTGTTTTAAAGAAATAATTATCATGTTTCATCTTATTAACAAAGTTTCATATTGAAGACAATGAATAAAGACAAACAGTGACAATTTATACCCAATATTGACTCTAGTTTTCACCTTGGCATCAAAAGCAGATCACAATTCTATTCAAACAATAAAAAACCAATCTATTATTAATCACTGATATGGTTTGAATATATATCCCGAGGGTCGGACTCGAAGCGAAAATCTAAAGCTATCCTTAGTCAACATTTGACTACAATAGCATGGTTTCCAGTTTTCATCGGGACAGTCAGATGATTAAGTGTTTAGCTCATCATCCATTTGTTTAAACACAGCACAATTGATCAGCTCATCATTCAATTGTTCAGGCATACTCTATGTTACAGAAATCATATACAGCAAATTGCCATATTTCTTGCACAACAATTAAAAAATCATCTTTTTAGCCTTGCTGTTTTTTGAGTCTCCCTCTCAACGCTTTTTCTGTCTCTCTAGGACTGTCCTGTTCATATACTACTGCTCAGAACAGCTATTCATTTATTTAACTTCTTCTTTTACATCAGATCTGCAACCCATTTTCGATGAGAGTAATGATCATGATCGTTGCCAGCACAGTTTTCAGCGCAGTCATGAATAACAGTAATAAATGCTTATCTCCCCCAAATAATTGTCCAATCAATCTAAGAAAAATTTACCTCTTCTTCCCTGCTAGATAATTTATTTCCATGATACCCAACATGTCTTAAGTAATTAGTTTATAAATCGGCAAAAAATCGCCCGCCGGTTTTTTTTTATGCAGGAGGCATTCATACAAATAAGTTATTGATAATAATAAATTATATAACTTATTAAGCAAGATTCTCTACTTATATGACCAAATACGGGGAATTGCCACATGAGAGACCGAAAGCCTCACCCCGATTCGAAAAATAACTAAATTTCACGTAGAATAGGGGGATTGGTGAACAACACTGATGTATACAAATTTTCAGCCAAAGACCAATATGCAAGATATTGCTGTTCGGCTGAGGTGCAAATAAGCGCCAATACTTTTAATGTTTTATTTAAGCAAACCGGTTCGCAGAACTGAGCCAAAAGCTCGGTACTGACAAACTCAATCTAAAGCAAGGGGCTATATATGGCTGGTGGAAAGTCAAAAATCATTTACACATTGACCGACGAGGCGCCACTATTGGCGACCTACTCCCTGCTGCCGATCATTGAAACCTTTACCAAGCCAGCTGGTGTAGAGATTGTTAAAAAAGACATCTCTGTAGCCGTACGTGTGCTTGCAGAATTTACGGACTTCCTCAGCGATGAGCAGAAAGTACCGAATACCCTGGCAGAGCTTGGCAATCTTACACAAGACCCAGACACTAATATCATTAAACTCCCAAATATTAGTGCGTCAGTTGGCCAGTTGATAGCTTGTATCAAGGAACTTCAATCGAAAGGCTATGCTCTTCCTGACTATCCGGAAAACCCGGTGACTGAGGAAGAAAAAGCAATTAAAACACGTTACAGCAAATGCCTCGGTTCTGCTGTAAACCCGGTTCTGCGTGAAGGTAACTCTGACCGTCGCGCGCCGACTGCTGTAAAAAATTATGCGAAAAAACACCCTCACTCAATGAGCGAGTGGAAACAATGGTCACAAACTCACGTTTCACACATGGATGAAGGCGACTTCTACCACGGTGAAAAATCAATGACACTTGACCGTGCACGCAATGTAAAAATGGAACTCATCACCAAGTCTGGTGAAAGCATTGTTCTCAAGCCGAAACTTGCTTTGCTTGATGGTGAAATCATTGACTCAATGTTCATGAGCAAGAAAGCGCTTTGCGATTTCTATGAAAAAGAACTTGAAGATTGCCGTGAAGCAGGCATTTTGTTCTCTTTACACGTTAAAGCAACCATGATGAAAGTTTCACACCCGATTGTATTCGGTCACTGTGTGAAAATTTACTACAAAGATGCATTTGAAAAACACGGTAAACTGTTCGACGAATTAGGCATTAACGTAAACAACGGTATGGCTAATCTTTACGAAAAGATTGAAACCCTACCAGAGTCACAGCGTGACGAAATCATCCGTGACCTGCACGCGTGTCAAGAACACCGCCCAGCACTAGCGATGGTTGATTCAGCTAAAGGCATCACCAACTTCCATTCTCCTAACGACATCATCGTAGATGCTTCTATGCCTGCAATGATCCGTGCCGGTGGTAAAATGTGGGGTGCTGATGGTAAACAGTATGATGCTAAAGCAGTCATGCCTGAATCTACATTCGCACGTATTTACCAGGAAATGATCAATTTCTGTAAATGGAATGGTAACTTCGACCCACGTACCATGGGTACTGTGCCAAACGTTGGTTTGATGGCACAAAAAGCTGAAGAATACGGTTCACACGACAAGACATTCGAAATTCCTGAAGCAGGTATTGCGAACATCACTGACCTTGAAACAGGTGAAGTGTTGATGTCACAAAATGTGGAAGAAGGCGATATCTGGCGTATGTGTCAGGTGAAAGACGCACCGATCCGTGACTGGGTGAAACTTGCAGTAACTCGTGCACGTAACTCTGGCATGCCTGCAATCTTCTGGCTTGACCCGTACCGTCCACATGAAAATGAACTGATCAAGAAAGTACAAAAATACTTGAAAGATCACGACACAACTGGTTTAGACATTCACATCATGTCTCAAGTTCGTGCAATGCGTTACACACTTGAACGTGTTGCTCGCGGTCTGGATACCATTTCTGTAACAGGTAACATTCTTCGTGACTACCTCACAGACTTGTTCCCAATCATGGAACTGGGTACTTCTGCAAAAATGTTGTCTATCGTACCGTTAATGGCCGGTGGTGGCATGTACGAAACTGGGGCTGGTGGTTCTGCACCTAAACACGTACAACAACTTGTAGAAGAAAACCACTTGCGTTGGGATTCTTTAGGTGAGTTCTTGGCACTTGCAGTGTCATTAGAGGAAATGGGCATTAAAGAAAACAATGCTCGTGCGAAACTTCTTGCTCAAACTTTAGATAAAGCAACCGGTATCTTGCTGGACAACGACAAGTCTCCTTCACGCCGTACTGGTGAGCTGGATAACCGTGGTAGTCACTTCTACCTGGCTAAATTCTGGGCTGAAGAGCTTGCTACACAAGACGAAGATGCTGAGCTTAAAGCGAAGTTTGCTCCTCTTGCAAAAGCACTTGCTGAAAACGAAGAGAAAATCGTTGCTGAACTTGCTCAAGTACAAGGTAAGGCTGTAGACATCGGTGGTTACTATGCTCTTGATCAAGAGAAAGTAAATGCAGTAATGCGTCCAAGTGCTACATTTAATACTGCTCTTGCTTCAATCTAAGCTTTCCAGAACTGACGAAAGTTAGTAATGTAAAAAACCGGCGTTTAGGCGCCGGTTTTTTTATGTGTCTGTTTATAAGACTCTAATTTTCATTCAAGACTATGAACTAGAATTCAGACCAAATTTAGCTTTCTTGCTTTTTAGGAATACACTCCACTTTTAAATCATCATAAATTTCTATAGCCGCATCAATCGTACGAAATAGAAGACCAGAAATAATGGCAATAATAGTACCAATAACAAGAGTACAGAACCCTCCTGCTACCACCACCCATTCCGACACATCAAATAAAGGAAACCAGCCTATTTTTTTGATCAGAAAGACCAAAATATTATTTAGCGGAATAATAATAATTGAAGACAAATACATCCCAACCAAAATCATTCTTTTCTTTTTATAATTTTCTTTAGAGGAATGCGCTACAAGAATTATTTTATCATCTGCAATAAATGCTTTTATAAAATGGCGTGCAGTAATTAATTTTTTAGCAATTATAAAAAAACGTTGTGGAAACTCTTTAATTACATAATCCACTTCTAAATGTCCAATTTTCTCAGAACACACTAATGCTTGTGCAGCGCAGTCCTTCTCCAATTTATTCTTGTCCGAATTATAATAATTATCCAAGTATTCCTTAACCGCTTCCAAGCGATTCAAATAAAATTTCCGCCGATGCGTAAAACGCTTGGCTTTATCAAGCCAGACTAAAAAAGGGACAATAGCTAGAAATATAGCTAAGTTCTCAAATATTTAATACACTATAAGACATGGGATATTCAAAAGATTTTAAAGACAAAGTCATAGAAATTATGGCAAGAGATCAACTGTCAGTACGTAAAGCTGCTCAACATTTTGGGGTATGCACGCGTACGATACAGCTATGGAAAAAATCAACCGAGATTAAACCAATTCCAGGTCGTCCAGCTAAAATCAGCAAAGAGCAAATATTGAAGGATGTTGAACAATATCCTGATGATTATATTAGTGAACGGGCAGAACGTTTTGGTGTCAGTACCCATGCAGTATTCAATGCGCTACATGCCGCAGGAATATCGCGTAAAAAAAGACGTTAAAGCACCCTAAAGCAGATCAAAATCAACGTCGGCAATTTCAGAACCTGATTGAATATTTAGAACAACACTTACCACTGGTGTATATCGATGAAAGTGGTTTTCAAAGCGAAAGTACGAGATTGTATAGTTATAGCCCTCAAGGAACGAGGGCTGAAGGTGAATTTAACTGGCAGTTAAAAAATTGTAGCAATGCGATCGGTGCATTAACTGAGAATAGATTGCTGACAGTTGGAGTATTTGATTGTTCAGTGAATACTGAGGTATTTGAATGCTGGATTGAACAGGATTTATTACCGAAGCTGAAAGAAACCAGTGTTTTAATTATGGATAATGCGACCTTTCATAAAGGGAAAAGACTTCAAGAATTGGTACGCTGTGCAGGCCATTACATTGTGTGGCTTCCTAAATATAGCCCGGACTTAAATCCAATAGAAAAAATGTGGTCACGAGTAAAGTCGATTAGAAATAAGTTCCGAATAAAAGACATTGATGAATTATTCAAAAAACATTGTGATAGTTTATTTAGTAACCTGAGTTCGACGAAATCTGCTTAGCCTTTTAGCATATTTTGGAAAGTTGGCTTATTGGGATTCAAACAATAAGCCACTACAGCAGCCATGATATTCACCATGAAGTTATTTACCGAACGATGA
>NZ_VOYL01000048.1:0-23537 GCF_013420295.1 Acinetobacter sp. YH01018 | reverse complement strand
AACATTTTGGCGGTAGGACATACCGTTTTGTCTGTGGAGGGTGGATGCGGTAAAGGTCGCCCTGTGAAGCAGAAAGCAAGTGAAATCCGTGAGGAAGTCACCTAAGAGCTTTTGCTTTTAGAATCCCTGAGAAACGAGTTTCGCAAGGAGCTAGTCGAAAGTGGAGGGAGTATGTCAAGAATGAGACACCCAGCAGACGAGTAATCTACAAAATATCTTGTCATGCAAAGACTGCCCGGTCTCGTCCCTGCTGCTTTCCTGAATACATCGCCTGGTCCGCTCTTGCAATGGCTTTTTCCATGGTTTCATCAGGCTCGACGTGGATAATACCGACCGTGGCGGTGATATAGATCACTTCACCACTTTTTAGTCGGGTCGGATTGCTATGCAGTGACTGAAAAATTCTGTCGATAATCTCATGCAGGGAATCGGCATTGTCCACTTCTAGAAAGATTAGAAATTCCTCGCCACCAAAGCGAAAAATGTTGTCCGTGTCTCGAAGAGAATCACGCAGTATCTGCGCTGTATGGGCAAGAACTTCATCGCCTGCCTGATGTCCATATTGATCATTGACTGCTTTAAAATGATCCAAATCCAGTAAACCGACCGCCATTATTTTCTGGTTTTTTTCAGTACTCTGACGCAAGCTACTGAACTGATTCTCCATTCCATATCTTAAAGCCAAACCGGTTAAAGGATCATACTGCAATGCTTGGGTAATCAAATGGGTTCTAAAATAAATCAGTAGCTCCAGTAGATCATTCTGACTTTTTTGATATTGACTGACTAAAGCGGCCTCTACGCACTGATTGTCTCTGAGCTTGGAAAATATATTATGCAAATGATGATGCACCAGATAATGCACCTGCTCCAGTTCCCGAGTCTTGTCAGGATTGATTTTTTCAAATTTAGCGTGATTTGATTGAAACCATTTGCCAAAATGACACAATAAATGACTCTCTTTCTCGGAAAATTGTGGCTCGGCGGGTGTTTTTAAAACGAGATATTGAAATACTTTTTGTGCCCAAGTGATATGTAGCCGAATGCCCTCATCGATCTCGATCAGTGCTGCATTTTGAGAGTTTTTAGTGTGATGTAATTGATCCATAGAAAGAGTATCTCAAATAAGCGTATTGAATAGGTCGAACAACAGGTCATTTACAGCATTTAAAACTTCATCTCTGCCAGCATCCAGATAAACTATTGATCTAACTTTTATTTTACTTGATTTGTGGTCTTTTATTAAGTTGAATTTAAGATAAGAGCGATGTGGAAAAGTATAAATCCGAGCTGAATAAATGGACTTAGCCCGCCGATAGCAGAAAATACAGAGCCATTTGGGGCTCTCTTTCATCATGCGGTATGATGAATGATTTTTAAGCCCCTCTTTCTTAAAAGCAAAGGTTAGAATCGCGCGATACTAACATTCGGGACAGCTTTGCTCTTCACATTCTGTTCACGACTCTTTATCTAGAGTAAATACATAAATTTAAGACGGACAGTGATAATGAAACATGTTAAGAAAATAATAGCAGCAGCCTTGTCCTTACCGCTGCTATCTTTGGCCGGATGTCAAAGTATTCCCAGTTATTCAAACGATTATGCAAAATCCAGAAGCGCTGTTCAGGGGGTAGCCCTGGATGAGGCCAAAGCGCTGGATATTGGCACCCGCTTTACCTCAGCATTTAATACTTTGGGCACATCGGCTTTTGTAGAACGAGCTGGCTCGCTGTATGCCGATCCGCTGTTTATTAACGATACCCTGTCGCAGTTTTCATCCCGGCAAAATCTAGTCCAGCATTTTCAGGGCATGAACAAACGGGTCAGTAAGGTCAGTGTCAAGCTGTTAAACACCTCTTATCATCAAGATTCTGCCTATGTGCACTGGCATATGGCCTATGATTTTAAAATGTTCGGCACGACCCGCAGTATGGACTCTTTTGGCATCAGTGAAATCAAGGTTAACGAGGACAATAAGATTATTTTCCAGCAGGATTTCTGGGACCCGGCCAATGGCCTGTACCGTTCCTTGCCTTATGTCGGAGGAGCCTATTCATGGCTACTGCCTTTCAAAAAATCGCAATAGGCATGACGCTGCTGCTCGGAAGTTTTAGTTCATGGGCGCAGGCGCAAAGCTTGAATCAATGTGGCAATGGCCTGCTGATGGTGGGCCAAAAACAGGTCGGTATGGCCAGTTATTTTGCCCAAAACTGTAACCAGCCCTGGAAAGAGCAGACGATCCAGATGGACTTTTCCTATACCCAGAATATTCCCGAATGGGCATTTAAGCGTGCAGCCATACATCTGCTCAAGCGTAATGTCAAAGACCCCAACATCCAGGCCATTTTCAATCCGATCAGCGATTTGTATCGTCCGGTCAGATCAGGTGATCTGTACCGCTTGAAATACAGCCATGCCACGCAAACCCTGAGTTTATCCCTCAACCGGAAAAATTTAGGGCAGCTGCAGCATCCGCTGGCCCAGCAATATTTTAATATATGGCTTGGTCCCCAGCCATTTAGTGCTAAATTAAAACAGCAATTATTAAATTAGTATCCGTGACTATGTCCAAACATTTTATCCTCATGGTTGAAGACCATTATGAACTGGCCTCTACCTTATGCGAGTTTCTGGAAGAACATGATTTTGTGGTGGATCATGCCCGCAATCTGAATGCTGCGCGCCAGCTACTGAAACAGCAACGCTATCATATCTTGCTATTAGATATTAACTTGCCGGACGGTTCCGGTTATGAACTGTGCGAATGGCTGCGTCATGAAGAAGGTTTGGACCTGCCAGTGCTGATGCTCACTGCTCGTGATACCTTAGACGATAAACTCAAAGGCTTTAATTCCGGTACGGATGATTACTTGGTCAAGCCGTTTGACTTTAACGAGTTGGTGGTGCGAGTCAAAGCCCTGATCAAGCGTTCGCTGGGTGAAGTCTCTAGTAGCCGTCTGCAAATTCACGATCTTATCCTAGATCCGGCCAGACAGCAGCTGACCCGGGCTGGGCAGACCATTGAACTGCCTCCGATTCAGTTTAAACTGCTTAAACTGCTGATGCGCCATTCACCTAAAGTGCTGACCAAACAGGAAATCATGATGGAACTCTGGGGCGATGAAGAACCAGAAAGTGATGCTTTACGCAGTCATATTTATAATCTGCGTAAGATGGTCGACAAGCCTTTTGAGCAGAAGCTGATTCATACTATATCTGGTGTCGGTTTAAAAATCGCTTTAGACGCTTAAGCTTTTCAAGCGGAAACCTCGTTTAAATACACCACCACAATCAGTCCGGTAGTCATCGCCAGATCAACATCCTGATGGGTGCTAAGATAATACTGCCGGTCAAACAGCTCCACCCGCCAGCCCAACTGCTTGCACAGCTTCTGTACCAGTTGCAGGCCAATGCCATGTCCTTTGATTTCCAGTTGCAGCTGCTGTCCAGACAGCTCCTGGACTTTGGCATTATTCGGCAAAGGAATCCCGACCCCATTATCGGCAATCAGTACTTTATTTTTTTGCAGAATCACATCAATTTCTGTGCCTTGCGAATAGTTCAGCGCATTACGCAGAATATTGCCAAACACCATTTTGGTCATCGATGGATAAAGTTTACGCGGCTGCTCATCGAGGTCTTTTTGCAGGTCAATCTGCATGCCTTTGTTATGGCTAACGCTGTCCAGATCCTGCACCAGATTGTCCAGTAACTGGGACAGCATGCTCGGTTCTGCACTTAAAGTATTGGTGGTATTGCGGGCGATAGCCAGCAAAGTATCGACCAGCAGTTGCATGTCTTCAATGGTATTGTGCAGGCGAGTAAAGGACTTGTTGTCGCCATAGCGTGCCTGACACAGCTGCACATTGCCCTTTAAAATGGTCAGTGGCGTGCGCAGCTCATGGCTGACATCACCGGTAAACTCGCGTTCACGCTGAATAAACTCGCTTAACACCTGATGATATTTTTCTAATGCCTGCTTGAGATATTCCGCTTCCAGATTGGAGTCGGTACGGATGTCCTGAAACGGCGAAGCCTGATTTTTCTGGTGTTCCCAGTCAATATGCTCCAGCGCATTGGCCAGGCGGGTAATCGGGGAAAAATAGCGCCGCGCACGGCGATTCCACCACCACAGCACGCTATACAGCACAAACAGGCTGACCATTAGCGGTGCTAGGCCAAACAGCCAGACCAGCTTGTTGACGTTGCTTTCACCAAACACCAGCAGCACATGCTGTCCGTCTTTTTCACCATAAACGGTCATGCGCTCCTTGCCATCGACAAAATGCCGGTTCACCCCTTGCTCAAGCTGCATGTGGCGAAATTGGACCGGCGGCACATCGTTCCAGCGGTAACCATACAGGTTTTTGGTGTCGGGCAGTTCAGCAGCTGGATTACGTTCCAGCCGCTGCCAGTAGTGTGACATTTCCTGTTCCAGCGCAGTTCTGAGCAAGGAACCCTTGATTACCCAGGCACTACAGGCAATCCCGATCACCACAGACAGGGCAATGAATCCGATTTGCAGCCAGTAGTAGCGGTTAAACACCTCACCCAAAGGATGATCGCGTTTGTCCCTAAACAGCCTTAACATTGGTCTATTCCCCGCTGGCCCATCCGATTCATCGTTCAATTATATGACTTTTTTCTTAAACAGAAAGTGGCCGATCACCCATTCACGACCATGGTCATAACCAAATAGTTCGGCACAGGCCATAAAGAAAATTCGCCAGCGCTGCCACCAGATTGCAGCATCTGCACCATAGGTCTGTTCAAACAGGGGCTGTAGCTCGACCTGCTTTTGGTCCATATTCTCCAGCCAGGCATTTGCGGTGCGTTCATATTGGGTGCCTGCCCATTGCCAGTGCTGTTCCAGCTGCAAATGCTGCTGGAAATGTAGGAAGGTTGAGGCTGCAGGCATCAGACCGCCACTAAAGAAATATTTTGACATCCAGTCAAATTCATTTTTCACTTCAAACGGATAATGCAGGAAACGGTGACAGAAAATATGGCACCACAGCAAGCCATCTGCTTTCAGCCAGGTGCTAATATTTTCAAACAGTTTTTGGTAATTACGTACATGTTCAAACATTTCCACCGAAACCACACGGTCGAAAGAAGCGGCTTCCAGTTGCAGTACATTGACGTCGCAGGTAATCACGGTCAGGTTATCCAGTTTTTTCAGATTGGCCTGTTCTTGAATGTACTGGCGCTGGGTCGAGGAGTTCGACACCACAGTAATGCGAGCCTTGGGATAATGTTCCGCCATGTACAAACTGAAAGAACCCCAGCCACAGCCTATTTCCAGAATATCCTGTCCATCCTGCAACTGTGCACGCTGGCAATAGCTGGCCAGTGCCGCTTCTTCCGCCTGATCCAGTGTGGTATGTGCGTGTTCAAACAGGCTGGCGCTGTATTTCAGACGTTTGCCCAGTACTGCCTGGAAAAATGCGGTGGGCAGTTCATAGTGCTGCTCATTGGCTTTGTCGGTCTCGATGGCAATCTCGCTGTTTTTTAGCATATGCAGCACATCCATATAGCGCTGTGCCGCCAGTGCCGGGTCGAAGCGTCCTTCCTGTGCCAGGCGTTTTTTGCTTAAAGTACGAATGCCGGTCCGAATCACCGGATCGGGCAGTTTGCCACTTTCGATCAGTTTTAAAGATTGTTGAATCATAAAGTCCATGTATTTACCTACTCTTTGGGTGGCCACGGAATAAACATTGAAGTTCGTCGTTGATAGTCTTTATAGTTGTCGCCGCGATGTGTCAGCGCCTGTTGTTCACTAAAGGGAATACCGGTGATGTAGTACAGAAACAGCCACATCAACAGTGGATACAGCCATAATTCATAAACACCTGCCGCCAGACCGAGGATTGGATAGGCAAACCAGTGCAGCCATTCAAAGAAATAGTTTGGATGGCGTGAATATCTCCATAAGCCTTGGTCCAGGGTTTTGCCTTGGTTTTGTGGATTCAGTTTGAAACGGTAGAGTTGCTGGTCGGCCGTGCTTTCCCCTATCAGGGCCAGCAGCATGATCATGCCTGCCACAAATACCGTAGCCTGTGTCCAGTCATTCCACTGCTGGATTGGAATGCTCAGTAGCTCAAGCATCGGATAGGAAAACAGCACCACCAGACCGGCCTGAAACATAAAAAAGGTCAGAAAACCGAGATGCTGATAATCGCCCATGGCCCGGCGCATATTGGCATAACGGGTATCTTCTGCAGTTTCATTGGCATAACGGCGCAGTAGATGCCAGGTCAGGCGTAAAAACCAGATGCCGCTAAACACGCCCAGAAAAACCCGAACCAGCAGCGGTGCAGTTTCCATGACCCAGGCCGAGATAATGACGTTGAGTGCAATACCAAAGCTCCAGGCCACATCGACCAGTCCGGCACGCTGGTTATAGATCACCAGCAGCCAGCTACAGAACATGATAAAGACATTCAGCACCAGTAAATTCAGCAGCATGTCAGCCCTCCTGTTTTATCTCGGCTTAATAAGCACTGGCTTCGAACAGCAGATGCACATCACTGATCACGCCTTCGCGGAAGCCACCTTCGCAATAACACAGATAAAAATCCCACATGCGGATAAAGCGCTCATCAAAGCCGAGTTGCAGCACCTGATCACGCTGCTCCAGAAAACGCTGACGCCAGCAGTTTAGGGTTTGGGCATAGCTCTGACCGATATCTTCCAGATGCTTGAGACGCAGTTTTTGTTCGGAAGCGGCTTGGGTCATGACACTAATACAGGGAATAAAACTGCCCGGGAAAATATAGCGCTTGATATAGTCCACGGTATTCAGGGCTTTGGCATAGCGTGCATCTTCAATGGTAATGGCCTGAATCAGGGCCAAACCGTTCGGTTTTAGCAATTCACGGCATTTACGGAAATAGGTCGGCAAATACTGCTCACCTACTGCCTCGATCATTTCAATCGACACCAGCTTGTCGTATTTGCCTTCCAGTAGACGGTAATCTTTCAGCTGGACAGTGACGCGATGTGATAGTCCGGCTGCAGCGACCCGGGCCACGGCTTCATCATACTGTGCCTTGGAAATGGTGATGGTGGTGACTTTACAGCCATACTGCTGCGCGGCATAAATGGCAAAACCGCCCCAGCCACTGCCAATTTCGACTAAATGATCCATCGGTTTCAGCTTGAGTTTCTGGCAGATCAGCTCTTTTTTATAATCCGAAGCCTGTTCCAGACTCATACCCGGCTCTTTAAATACCGCACTGGAATACATCATGCTGCTATCCAGGAACAGCTTGAAAAAGTCATTGCTCAGGTCGTAATGCTCGGCAATATTTTTGCGGCTGCCATCAATCGAATTCTTGCGCGATTTGTACCAAGCCTTTAACAGCAACTGGCTGGCCTTGGCCACTGCATTCTGATTCATCCGGTCCAGTACATCGCGGTTACGTGCCAAAATGCGGATCACATCCACCAGATCTTCACTGCTCCAGTAACCGCGGATAAAACCTTCTGCCGCACCAAGCACACCATTACGGAACAACAGTTCCATCAGACGGGTATCATGCACCTGAATCACGGCCTGCAGATCACTGTTTTCGCCGACTGTCCCGTTCCAGACGCCTTTAAAAATCAGCTGACCATGCCGCAATTTCAGCAAATGACGCAATATCACTGGCAGTGTGCTTTGCTCTCCCATTAACAGTGTTTTCATCGCAATGTGTTTCCTTTTTCTTTTTTAGGATGTCGGTAAAACGGAATTTTCTTTTTCCATAAACGGAAGGCATGCAGATAAATTCCGCTGACCATCCTGAAGGGTTCAAGAACTTTCAACACAGCATAGCGATACTGCTGTGAAGGAACCGTGATGGCCTGCAGAGAAAATTTCAGGGTGGCATCAAATTGCAGCACGCCCTGCTGAAACAGCTGCATATGAATCACGTTCTGCTGATCAGAGAAGCTGAAGCGCCAGCGGTAATCCAGTACCATCGGCATGAACGGTGATACATGAAAGGCCTTTTTAAAATCAAACTGGTGACTCTGGTACGGCGCATATTCAGTTGCATTGTGCCGGCAGTCATGGATATAGACCTGACGTTCATTCCACGGTGTATTGGTAATTTCACTCAGTACAAAGAGCAATTGGTCGGTGGCATCAAAGACCAGATAAAACACCACAGAATTAAAGCGAAAGCCGAGTGTGCGTGGCAAGGCCAGAACCCGGATAGACGCGGCATGCGGTAATAGGTAGTTTTCCCGCTTGATCAGCAGGCGTGCGACCTTCTGCCGAATCGAACCACATTCCATGGTCAGAAAATCCCGCTCATCCAGGGTCAGGAAATTCCAGTGTCTGGAAGACCAGAGCCAGGATTTTTGGGTAAAGCTTGAGAGTTGATCCGGATCAAACCAGAGATAGGTCAGTTGGCTCTCAAAAGCATGGGCTTTGGGCAGGTAACGGCGATGCCGGATTTCGGCAGCGGCGATCGCCAGTGGATACATCTGCATCATGCGCTCCTAGCTGCCTGCTCGGTCTGCTGCAATAGCTGATCGACTACCCATGAAGCGCTACGTGCCCCATCCTCATGAAAGCCCCAGCCCCAGTAAGCGCCACAGTAGGAGGTGCGGTTCTGAGTATTGACCTCGGCCCAGCGTTGTTGTGCTTCAATCGCCGGGGCATCAAACACCGGATGACGGTAATGCCGTTCTACCCAGACTTTTTTAGGATCCAGGGCAAAATTAGGATTCAGGGTGGCAAAGACCTGGGTTTTGTATTGCAGGTTTTGCAGCTGGTTCATCCAGTAACTGAAACCATAGTGCATACCACTGTGCTGGAATGGGGTCTGTTCGGTGGCCTGACTCGGGGTCACATGCACATGCCAGCTGGCCCATTGGCGACGGGATTTGGGCATGATGCGGGTATCGGAATGCACCACCATGCGGTTATCCTGATAGCGGAACTTGCTCAGTACGTCCAGCTCCTGCGCGGACGGGTCTTTCAGTAACTTCAGGCTGTCGTCAGCATGGCTGGCAAATACGACCCAGTCAAAACGTTCGCTGCCCTGTGTTGTTTCAACCAGCACATCATTGGCACTCCGCGAGACATGTAGAACGCCGGTCTTGCGGAAGATAATATTGGCCTGGGACTGAATCGCACGAACGTAGCGAGCCGATCCACCCTTGACTGTGAGCCATAACGGCCGGTCTTTCAGTTGTAACATGCGATGATGCTGGAAAAAGCTCACCACAAACTTATAGGGAATTTGTCCGGCTTGCTCCACCGGACAGGACCACAGCGCCCCGCACATCGGGTAGAGATGCTCCTGACGGAAGGCTTGGGAATAGCCATGCTGATTCAGATACTCATCAATACTGAGTTGTGCATCGACTTGTTCCACATCCAGATCTTTATTGGCGGCATAGAAACGGAACAGATCCGACAACATCGCGCGAAAATCTGCATTCAGAAAATTTTGTGGGCGGAAAAGCAGGGAGAATTTTTTTGAAGGATTGTACTGTAAGCCGCTGACCTGATTATTCACGGAAAAGCCCATGTCACTGCTTTGCGATTGAATCCCGAGTTCTTTCAGCATCGCGCAAAACAGCGGATAGTTATGCTCGTTAAACACAATAAAGCCACTGTCCACCGCGACCTGTTCACCGTCTATATTGAGCTGATGGGTATCGGTATGACCGCCGAAGTAGTTATTCTTTTCAAAGACCGTGACCTCATGCACTTTGCTGAGTTTCCAGGCAGCATACAGACCGGAAATACCTGAACCAATAATTGCAATTTTCATGGTGATTCCTTCGATTGAATTTTGTGAGTGCCTGTCGTAGCGGCTTTTTTCTGTTTTCTGGCCTGAGCAATTTTACTGACTTGATAGACCCTTGCCGGAATGGGTTTGATTCCCCAGACCAGTCCGAGCCAGGACATGAGTTTCAGCAGATAATAGGTGATATCAATCTGCCACCAGTAAAAGCCTTGCCGAGTACTGCCAGCATAGTAGTGATGGTTGTTATGCCAGCCTTCGCCCAAGGTAATAATGGACAGGAATAAGTTGTTGCGGCTTTGATCTTCAGTGTCAAAATCCCGGCTGCCGTAATGATGCGCCAGTGAATTGATACACAAGGTGGCATGGATCAGTAACACGGTAGAGATGACAAAGCCCCAGACCAGCAATTGCAGGCCTGACGTACCGAGTTGCGGCCAGGTGATGGCTAGCCATTCCCCAAATGCATAAATTCCGCCTGCGGTCAGCAGCACCACAATTAAACTGAAGCGATCCAGCCAGATCAGTTCCGGATATTTCAGCCAGTCCTTAATGACTTCTTTACGCGTGGCAAAATTATATTCATTTAAAAACCAGCCGACGTGGCTGTACCAAAAACCATGCGTCGAGGAATGCGGATCTTGCAAGGTATCGGTATAGTGGTGGTGATAACGGTGATGCGCCGCCCACCATAGCGGACCACGCTGTGCACTCATGGTGCCAATCAGAACAAACAGGAACTGCACTAGACGCGAGGTCTGAAAAGTTTTGTGTGACAGATAGCGATGGAAAAAAGCGGTGATGGAAAACATGCGGATCAGGTAGAACAGCAGCATAAATCCCAGCGCAAACCAAGACACTCCCACCCAGAACACGGCGAGACAGGCCAGATGTAATAGAATAAAGGGTAAAATCCTCAGCCACTGAATCTTACTGTTTTCAGTTGTCAGTGTTTTGGGCTGTGTGGGTGTAGACCAGCTGTCTATCCATCGCATCAGACTTTTCAACATGGACTCATCCTACTTTCAAGCGATTGTCTTTATTCTATTTGATGAGTGTAATCAGTCAGATATGAATTTTATGTGAAGTAAATAAAAAAAAGCCGAACTGTGTAGAGAGCGTGGTCAGTTCGGCAAAAGGGTAACAGATTAATGCGGCAATTTGATCAGTTTTGTCACGTCATAACCATAATGTTTTGCAGTTTCCAGATAGGATTGATAAGTGGCTTCATCCAGTTGCGGTTCACGCGACAAGATCCACAGGTATTTGTTACTTGGCCCACCTACCAGTGCCACTTTATATTCTGGGTCTACTCGTAATACCCAGTAATGACCTTTGCTAAATGGCATCCATCTTAAAGCTTGAGGCAAAAAGCTGACCTTCAGTTTGCTGTTGCCCTTATTTTGCGGATAGGCAATACCTTCAGAGCTGATCATCTCACCATTGGCAATCCGGCAACTATTCAAAACACGCATGGTTTGATCGGTATTAACGCTATATTGTGCAGAGATATTCGAGACACATTTACGCTGAAAATACATCGGTAAATGCGCAATTTCATACCACTTGCCTGCATACTGCTCGATATCTACCTGATCGACTGCCTGAGGTGCAACAGTTTCTGCTCGAGTCGTTGTACTTAAGATGATGATGGCAAGTGCTGTCGCTGCAAAAACAGATTTAAATAGCATCTTCATTTTTTAGCCTTGTTGTATTCTAGGCTTAAGATAACCTAGGTGGGTGTGAACAAAGCGTGAAGACAAAATGGTGAAATTCAGTATTAGTGATTGAATAATTTAAGCTGGATTAATCTTATTGTCCGTACAATAACTCTATCAAATGGAGCGTAAAACTGTAAGCATTCGCTGAGCCCCACTTTTTTATCTGCTCAACATCACGATACTGTCCACGTAAAATGAACTGGACAGCTATTTATGGATTTAAGGACAGTCAGATAAGGTATATACTTTACAACAACAGCTAGACTCACCTAGGAGCAGGCAAATGCCTATCAAATTTGTAATCCGATTCACTAGTATTTTAGTTTCATTATTAATTTTGGCTGCTCTTGTCAACCAGTTTTTATTTTCAAGTCAAGTAACAATTGACGTATGGATCCTTTCATTCCCCATTATTGTGGGTGTTCCAATTTTTGCATCTATTATCTCTGCAACAGATAATGAATTAAATCAATCCCACTAATTAGTGTATTTACATGAATTGATAAAGTAGTGATCTAATCGCTGAAAAATTCATTATAAATTATAAGATGTAATGCCAGTCAGTTAAGAAATTGACTGGCATTTTCTTGGATATTTCTGTGGTTTGATCATAAACGTCCGCAGCATCCTCTGTTACAAGAGGTTTTATCATTTAGTAATAAAAAACCATTTATCATCATATTGATTTACTTCAATTTTTTATATTTAAAATTGAAATGCTAAATTTTAATTCTGTATAAGAGTTTTTTGAGTTCAAACTCTTGGATCTACCATACTATTTTACGCTGCAGGTATTTACAGATTTCCTTTCTTCAACTGAATTAATAAAATTTCCAATCAGGAATTCACTTTGTCTTAAGGAGTCACGATGGTCGCCTTCTTTCAAAGGATAAAACGCAATAGGTTTTCCTACCTGGCAGATTTGTTGATAGTAGGCATAAGTACCGCGTGAATCCACTAACTGATCTTTCTCACCCTGAACAACCATAACTGGCACAGTGGGTATCATATTCTCAATAGACTGCTTCTTTAAATAATTGGTCAAAGGGGCTAGATTTACATTCGGTTTAAAGACAGTTTTAGGGGCTTGCTTCAGATCAGATTGTAATTCTGATAAACAGCGACCGCGTGCCAGATTAAGAATTTCCCCCATTTCTGGGCTAACTAAATTCGCTGGAGCAAGATTAGGATCTGCAGCTTCCGCCCCGAGAAGAACGATTGGAAAAAATGCTGCAACACTGGTGTCGATTTGAGAGTGAGTTGCCACATATTCCGCAATTCCTTCATATTGATAACCGCCTGGAGCAAGGGCAATTGCCCCACGTAAATTAAGTTCAGGTGCGTCTTTTGTCCATATGCCGCAACAGCAAGAGATGCAGCACCTCCTTGGCTATGCCCCATGACATACCAATTTTTATTAAATTTATAAGGCTTTAAATAGTGAGTTGCCCTTACAGCATACACTACAGTATGCAATTGACTTTGAGCATTCATATAGGGATGTCCACTGGGTGTACCTAAACCCTGATAGTCTGGTGCGGATCTAAATATTTTTGATACCAAACTCGTAAAGTTTCAGGAGTGCAACCAATTTTAGGCACAATCGCAGCCCAATTCGATGGATAATCTTTTTCAAATTCAATCAATAATTGAACCGCTCTATCTCTGATTTCAGGGGTATATTTAGGTTTTTTCATCGGATCACTACGCTTCGCTACGTCTTGCGAAGCAATGCGTCTCATCTCAGAAAGTTTGGTCTCCGACAAACCCGGTACGGTTCATCATTGAGATTTTTACGTACCACACCATGGGCACGTGAAAAAGTAGAAAGCTTATATTTGTATGTCTTACGCCAAAAAGCCAAACAGAAATCGTAGCTTTCAAAACCCCAACCTCAGCCTAATATTTTATACTAAACAGTAAACTAAACTTATTGAATAGCCAATGATTTTGTAGACACCTTTTAATTGGTGGTGGGCTGCCACCACTCTCCTGGCAAAATTTAGTCTATATCCCTATGGTTTATTTAAAAACTTATTTTCTATCTTTACTAGGCTCTATGATCAAAATCATACTGGCACTCAACACTGTAAATTTGAGAATGAATCTGTACGTACAGACTCATTCTCTATCGATAAAGATATTAGAAATAGCTACATAGAGTTTATTTCTAGCTTATTCAAATTAGTCGTTCAAATTAGGCTTTACTACGGATGAACAATAATTTTTACAGCAGACTCATTATTATGAATCAGCGTTTCAAAGCCTTTAGAAACAAGATCATCTAATGCAATACGTTGGGTAATAAAAGGTTCTAGATTAATCTTACCTTGCTCGACTAAACGGATGGTTTCCTGATGGTCATTGACATAAGCAATCGTTCC
Source organism: Acinetobacter sp. YH01018 (assembly GCF_013420295.1). Lineage (NCBI taxonomy): Bacteria > Pseudomonadati > Pseudomonadota > Gammaproteobacteria > Moraxellales > Moraxellaceae > Acinetobacter > Acinetobacter sp. YH01018. The sequence goes on along the minus strand of NZ_VOYL01000048.1, from coordinate 9,686 downwards.
ACGAATATCGAGCTCTTTCATGACCACACTATGCACATTAATTGTGGCAGGATGGCTCCAAATCGAAACGATAACGACCACACCAGTTGGTTTCATCGCCGCCACCAGTGTATCCATGACTTTATTAACACTACTACATTCAAAAGCGACATCAACACCACGGTCTTCCGTAATTTTCATCACTTCAGCGACCACATCAACCTTAGATGGATCTAGCACATAATCTGCAACACCCGCTTCTATCGCTTTTTCTTTACGCTTTGCACTCAATTCAGTAATGATGACCGTGAGACCTTTAGCCTTTAAAATGGCTGATAAAAGTAAACCTATAGGGCCTGCTCCACCAACCAGTGCTATATCGCCAGCTTTTGCACCACTTCTGACATAGGCATGATGACCGACAGATAAAGGTTCTATCAATGCGGCCTGATCTAAGGGAATATCATTTGAAATAGGATGTACCCAACGTCGTTGAACTGCAATTTTTTCAGAAAGACCGCCGCCACGTCCGCCTAAACCAATAAAGTTCATATTTTTTGATAAATGATACTTATCATTCGGGCCAGTCGGGACATCATCCGCAATAATATAGGGTTCAACTACGACATGTTGTCCAATTTGGATATCGTCTACACCCTCACCAACTGCATAAACTACGCCTGAAAATTCATGTCCCATTGTTACAGGTGCAGATTCTCCCGAAATTGGATGTGGATGACCACAAGGTGGAATAAAAATAGGGCCTTCCATGAATTCATGTAAATCTGTACCGCAAATACCGCACCATGCAACTTGAATTCCAACTGTGCCTGGAAGTACTTTCGGTTCAGGGATATCTTCAATTCGAATATCCCCTCGATCATAAAAACGAGCTGCTTTCATTGTGTATTCCTCATGTTGATATTAACGGTAAACCATTCCACCATCTGTCAAAATAGACTGACCTGTAATATAGTTTGCATCCTCGCTGGCTAAAAATGCAACTAATGCAGCCACGTCATCTGGTGTTTCAGCACGTCCTAAAGCAATACCATCTACATATTTTTTATACGTTTGACCAATTGGTGCACCTGTAATTTCAGAGAACCGCTGATCTATTTCGACCCACATGTCTGTACCAACAACACCCGGACAATAACTATTTACAGTAATTTCAACACTGGCATATTCTTTAGCCGCAGCTTGCGTCAATGCACGAACTGCAAATTTAGTTGCCGAATAAACACCGAGTAAAGCAAAGCCTTCATGACCTGCTATTGAGCATGCATTAATAATTTTTCCAGCCTGTTGGCGTTGTTTAAATTTATTTGCTGCGGCTTGAATCCCCCAAAGTACACCACCGACATTGATGTTTATAATTTGGTTAAATTCACTCGGCGTTACTTCTGCCAAAGCTTTGACTTGTGCAATACCTGCATTATTAATCATGATATCAAAACCATTAAGTGTCGATTCTGCATGATTAATAGCGTCACTGATTTGTATTGGATCTGAAATATCCGCAATAAATGTGGTGGCTTTTACGCCAAAGGCTTCAACCTCTTGTTGAACAGTATTTAACTTTTCTTGGTGAAGATCGACCAATCCAATATGAACACCTTCTTGTGCTAAACGTAAGGCAATACCGCGTCCAATACCTTGTGCCGCACCCGTAATTAATGCAACTTTATTGTTTAAACCTCTAGGCATGTTGCGACTCCTTAAATATGGATTGCACGTTGCATCGCCGACAAGACCGACTCATGCATCGCCTCAGACAAAGTAGGATGAGGGAAAATGACCTGCGCTAAGCTTTCATCTGTAGCTTCTAGGTATTTCGCGATGGCAAACCCTTGAATGTGTTCGGTGACTTCATGTCCAACCATGTGAGCACCCAACAATTCACCTGTTTCCTGACTAAAAATGGTTTTAACAAATCCTGCGCTATCGCCCAAAGCCAATGCTTTACCATTCGCTTGTAAAGGAAACTTACCCACATTGATATTCAAGCCCGCAGCTTTCGCTTTCTGTTCTGTCAAACCAATACTGGCCACTTGCGGATGGGTAAAGATACAGCCCGGAATTTGTGTACGATCTAAAGCATGTACATGACTTAGGCCTGCAATTTTCTCCACACAAAGAATGGCTTCATGACTGGCTTTGTGTGCCAAACACGGTGCGCCTGCGACATCACCAATTGCATAAATGCCCACTACATTGGTTTTACACCATGAGTCGACTTTAATAAAACCATTCTCAAATTCAATTCCCAAAGCTTCTAGGCCAAGATTTTCAGCATTCGGTTTCACGCCAATAGCTGAAAGCACCTTTTCAACAGTAATTATTTGCACACCTGTGGCAGTTTCAATATGACAATGTACTTGAGCCTGATCAGTTTCTATTTTTTTTACAGTCGCTTCGGTTAAAACCTGCATACCCTGCTGTTCAAATTGCTTTTGTACATACTTCGCAACTTCAATGTCTTCGCTAGGGAGAATCTGCTTTGCAATATCAACCAAGGTGACTTGGCAGCCTAAGTCTTGGTATAGGCTTGCAAACTCACTGCCTATAGCACCCGAACCAATGACCAGTAAAGATTTTGGTAATTGGTCTGGAACTAAAGCCTCTTTATAACTCCAGACCTGATGGCCATCTACAGGAATATGAGGCAAATTGGCCGCACGTGCACCTGTTGCGACAATAATATGCAGTGCAGAAATCTGCTGTTTTTGACCATTCGCATCTGTAAGCTCTAAATGCTCTTTGGCAATAAATTGGGCTGCAGCATTAAAAACAGTGATTTGATTCTTTTTCAATAATTGACCGATACCTTGTACCAGTTGCTCAGAAACCTGTCTGCTATGATGGACCAGTTTTTGAATGTCAAAATCAACCGCGTTAAGAGTAAAGCCAAACTGCTCTGCATGTTTGAACTGCTGCGCAAGCGCAGCCCCGCTCAATAATGCCTTGGTTGGAATGCATCCCCAATTAAGACACACTCCGCCTAAGTGTTGTTTTTCAACAATTGCTGTTTTTAATCCCAGTTGCGCTGCGCGAATCGCAGCGACATATCCTCCAGGACCAGCACCAATAACCACAAGATCAAATTGTGTATCTGACATGGCTATTCCTCCTACACCAAAATTAATGCAGGGTTTTCGACAAACTGCTTCAATGCCGATAAGAATTGAGCACCCAACGCACCATCAATGACACGATGATCACAAGACAATGTTGCAGTCACCATTTCACGAACAACAATCTCATCATTTTCGATGACAGCACGTTTCTCTGCTGCACCTAAGGCCAGAATTGCACCTTGAGGTGGGTTAATAATGGCATCAAACTGTTGAATACCCAGCATTCCCAAATTGGAAATACTGAAACTGCCACCTTGAAACTCATCAGGTGCTAGTTTTCCAGTTTTGGCACGTGTCGCCAGATCGCGCATATCATTGGAAATTTGCGCCAAAGATTTACGGTTCGCTGATTTAATAATTGGCGTGATCAGTCCATTTTCGATGGCCACAGCAACCGAAATATCAGCCTGTTCAAACTGTAAAATCTGCTGATTCTCTTCATCAAACTGAACATTAACTTGTGGAACTTTAATCAGTGCAGCAGCAGCAGCTTTAATCAGCATATCGTTAATGGACAGTTTGACTTGCGGTACAGTACTGTTAATTTGCTGACGCAAAACCTGAACCGACTCAACATTTAAGTCTATCGTTAAGCGAAAATGTGGTGCATTGCGTTTTGCCGCTTGTAGCCGTGCAGCGATTGCTTTACGCATACCATTCATAGCTACGGTGGTGAATTTTGCAGACTCTGTTGGATGCGCATACTCAGTATGTTGAGCTTGTACAGGATTTTCCCGTTGATATACAGCTTCAACATCTTCCTTACAGACTCGTCCACGTGAACCTGATGCGCGACAATCATGCAAATTAATGCCCCATTGTTTTGCCAAACGGCGGGCAACAGGTGTCGCTAGAACATAACTGTCATCTGCTTTAGATTTCGCGGCTTTCGTGCTGGCTTGATGACGTACATCTGGCCAAGAACCACCAGCAGCTTGAACTGCGGCCTGAATATCTTGAACACTGATACGGCCTTCACGTCCAGAACCCGTAATCTGAGCCAAGTTTACATTATGCTTTTCAGCCAATTTCAAGGCATGTGGCGTTGCAAAAATATCATCGCTTTGTTGGTAGCCTTGTAACGCAGCAGGAATAGAATATCCGCCCTGAGTCACCGCTTTTGATCCATTACCAACACTGTTCTGTTTAGGAGCAGCTTGTACTTTGGTTTCAACTTGAGCTACAGCTACTTTTTCAGGAACCGCTGCTACCGCTTTATTTTCTGTTACAGCAGGTGTTCCACCTAAGGACTGTGCAAATGCTTCAACTTCTGTATCTGAAACTTGAGCGTCTGCACAAATTGCAATAACTCCACCTACAACCAGAGTGTCACCATCTTTAGCAATAATTTTGCGTAGCAAGCCATCAAAAGGTGCTTCAAGAACATTGACGATTTTTGTGGTTTCAATTTCACAAATTTCCTGTCCTTTACTAAATTGCGTACCTTCCTCAATCAGCCATTGGGCAATCGTACCCTCTTCCATGGACAAACCCCATTTTGGGATTTCTAAAGTTTTAATTTCGCTCATCCTAAGCCTCCAACGTCTTGCGTACAGCCTGTTCGATGCGTTCTACACTTGGTAGCCATTCTTTTTCTAATACTGGTGAAAATGGTACGGGTGAGTGTGGTGGAGTGACTAACTCGATTGGTGCTTTAAGATAATGAAAGCCTTTCTGTGCAATGAGTGCAGCCACATCATGTCCGAAACCGCAACGCGCCGCAGATTCATCTACAATCACTACGCGACCTGTTGAAGCCACGGACTCTAAAATTCCATCTTCGTCTAATGGAGAAATGGTTCGAGGGTCAACCACTTCAACCGAAATGCCTTCTTTTGCGAGCTTGTCAGCAACTTCATTGGCACGATGCACCATCAGGCTTAAGGCAATAATGGTAATATCTGTGCCTTCACGGGTGTAATTTGCGACACCAAAAGGAATAGTGTAGGCCTCATCTGGCACTTCGCCCTTAATGTCATATAACAACTTGTGTTCACAAAATACGACAGGATCGTCATCGCGGATTGCCTGAATTAACAGTCCTTTCACATCATAGGCACTCGAAGGCACCACCACTTTTAAGCCTGGCACTGAGGCAAACACGTTATATGGTGATTGAGAATGCTGTGCTGCAGCGGAAAACCCTGCACCAATCATGCCGCGTACAACGAGTGGTGCTTTGGCTTTCCCTCCAAACATATAGCGGAATTTCGCCGCTTGGTTATAAAGCATGTCATAACACACGCCATAAAAATCCATAAACATTAAATCTGCTACCGGTCTTAAACCTGTAGCAGCAGCACCTGCCGCCATACCGATAATCGCCGATTCAGTAATTGGCGTATCAATGACTCGTTCAGAGCCAAATTCAGTCCATAGGCCTTTGGTTACGCCAAGTACTCCGCCAAAACCTTCCAGCTTATTGTCATCGGTATTTTTACCGCCATGTCCACCACGAACATCTTCACCAACCACAATAACACTTGGGTCTCGGCGCATTTCTAATTCAATTGCTTCTTTAATTGCGTTTCGATAACTTTTATTTGGCATTTTTCTACTATTCCTTTAGTAAGAGACGTAAACATCAGTAAGTAACTGAGAGACTTCTGGGTACTTAGCTGCGCGTGCTTTTGCAACGGCATCGTCTACATTGGCTTTAGACTGGGCATCAATCGCATCCAGTTTGGCTTCGTCAATTTTGCCTTTGACTTTTTCACGGAATATTTTCAATGGGTCTTTATGTTCTTTGACATAATCCAGTTCCTCTTTAGAACGGATAAGCCCCGGATCACCTTCAAAATGTCCATAAAAACGGTTGGTTACTGTTTCAATCACACTTGGACCTTCGCCACGGCGGGCACGTTCAATGGCTTTTTGTGCAACTTCATACACAGCAAAAAAGTCTGTTCCATCTACTTTTTCAGCAGGTAAGCCAAAACCTGCTGCTCGACCTGCAATGTCTTTACTGCCTACTGCATAATCATGTGCAGTACCTTCACCAAAACCGTTATTTTCAAAAACAAAAATGACAGGAAGCTTTAACACCACAGCCATATTCATGGCTTCAAAAGTTAAGCCCTGATTTGACCCACCATCACCAGTAAATGACAGACCAATACCACTATTCTTGAGTGTTTTGGCACTTAAAGCAGCACCAATCGCTAAAGGTGGGCCACCGCCCACAATACCGTTTGCACCAAGCATGCCTTTATCTAAGTCTGCAATGTGCATTGAGCCACCTTTACCACGACACAAACCATCATCTTTGCCAAAAATTTCTAGCATCATGGCGTGAATGTCACAGCCCTTAGCAATACAATGTCCGTGACCACGATGTGTTGATGTAATGAAGTCCTTGTCTGTTAAATTTTCACAAATCCCTACGGCAACAGCTTCCTCACCGCTATAGAGATGGATGAAACCAGGGATATCACCTGTATTGTTTTCATCGTGAAGTCGATCCTCAAATTCACGAATGTCGCGCATTCTTTTGTATGCTGCTAGCAATTGCTCTTCCGTTAATTGCATATATTTGTTCCTTATTCACTACGCTTAAAAGAAAACCCAAAATTGAATAATTGGATTTTTAAATCGTATATTTATATAAGAATATTTTTATTTAATTTCATATTAGACTAAAAAAATATAATGCATAAAAAGATAAGATAAATATTAAAAACAGAAGGTTATGAAATTAAAAATTTTTTTAAAATTTTACAATAGTTCAATCACATACAAAAACAAACCTTTAACCAACCTTTGTTTTATATGATAAGTTTTTTGCCCTGTTTTAATATTATTAATGCAGTTAAAGCAGCTTATTTAATATCAGGGTCTATATTAATTATTTTAAACGACGGAGTGTTTGAAATGGATTTAAATAACACAGTATTAACAGGAAAGAAGTTACGTGGCGCTGAAAAAATGGCGCGTATTCCAATTAAAGTTGTTCCAACGGAAACGACACCGAAAAAGCCAGAATGGATTCGGACTAAAATTAGTCAACCTGAGGAAGTCCAAATCATTAAGGATTTATTAAGGCAACAAAAACTACATACGGTTTGCGAAGAAGCAGCTTGTCCTAACTTGCCGCAATGTTTCGGCAGTGGAACAGCAACATTTATGATTATGGGAGATATCTGTACTCGACGCTGTCCATTCTGTGATGTCGCTCATGGTCGTCCTCATGTTTTAGATATTAATGAGCCAAAGCATTTGGCTGAAACAGTCAAGAATTTAAACTTAAAGTATGTTGTGATTACTTCGGTTGATCGAGACGACTTAAAAGATGGTGGCGCACAGCATTTTGCCGATTGCATTCGAGAAATTCGTGAGATTAGCCCAAATACTTTGATTGAAATTTTGGTTCCTGATTTTCGTGGTCGTGCAGATATTGCCCTGAAGATTCTGAGCCAAAACCCACCCGATGTTTTTAATCATAATATTGAAACCGTTCCACGTCTGTATAAAGCCATGCGACCAGGCTCTAACTACCAGCATTCATTGGATTTGCTCAAAAAATTTAAACACTACTGTCCTGACATCCCAACCAAATGTGGTTTGATGGTCGGTTTAGGTGAAGTTGAGGCTGAGGTTATTGTGTTATTGAATGATTTGAAAGATTACCACGTTGACTATGTCACTATCGGTCAATACTTACAGCCATCTAAGTCTCATGCGCCAATTCATCGTTTTGTTACGTTGCAAGAGTTTAAGCACTATCAAACACATGGAGAGCGCTTAGCGTTTAAAAATATTTGGAGTGCGCCATTGGTACGATCAAGTTATTTTGCCGATCGTCAGTATCATGGTGAGGCTGTGCCTAACCCTTACATGAGCGAATGAATTTTTATCCTATTTACGTTTATTAACATTTCAGATGGAAATAGTCATTTTCAGCTCATACGAACACTTTTAAAGTAACTCAAGGACTGGTAAAGCCAAAAGATATGATTTAACCAAGCAAAGATAAAAGCATTTAAAATCGAAGCAAGAAGAAATGACGTAAATGACTATAAATTTGGAAGCTCATTTCTAAAGTTTAAAAATATTACAGTCTCATCATAAAGGAATATGATATGAACCTGTTCAATACACCACCTGCAAAAAAGCTGCAAACAACCCATTTAATTAATCAAACTACTGTGCATGCTGCCCCTGTTTTAGCATTGCCTCAAGAAGATCAAACGTCTTTATTCCGCCGCTCTATTCAACATAATTATGCTGACTTACTCAAAATAGCGGATGATTCAGATATGGCGATTGGTCTTACAGATCATCACGGGACTCTCTTATGGACATGGAGTAGTTCAGCCATGCTTTCTTCTGCTGAACAGGTACATTTTATTGAGGGCGGACATTGGTCTACACAGGCAGTTGGAACCAATGCGATTGGTATGACCTTGAACAGCCAAATTTCAAGTTGCGTCTATTCTCATGAAAACCAAATGGACAGTGTTCGTGATTGGGTTTGTTATGCCGCACCGATCTGGGATCCAGCATCAGGTCAATTTCATGGCATTATTAACCTTTCCACAAAATATAAAAAACATACGCCTTTAGGGCTGCTTGCAGTTGAACGCTGTGCAGATTTAATACAACGCGCCATAAAACTTGAACAGCAAAATTTTTTATACATTAAGGCACTAGGCTCGCCTTGGGTTCAATTTAATGGGCATACATTGAACTTGACTCACCGTCAAATTGAAATACTATGCATTTTAGCTTTGTATCCCCATGGCATTTGTTTAGAAGAGTTACACTATGCCCTTTATGGTGAGCGTAGTGTCAGCCTAAAAACCCTAAAGGCTGAGCTTTCACAACTTCGTAGCTTATTACCCCATTCAATTGAGGCTCGCATTTATAGGCTTAGCTGTGAAGTTCAATGTGATTTTTTACGTGCTGAACAATCATTAAATGCAAATCTTATATCCAGTACATTCTCGCTATATAAAGGTAGCTTTTTATCTAAATCAGAAAGCCCATTACTCAGCACATGGAGACATTGTTTTGATGCCCGTTTAAGCCAGTTGATCTATCAAATAAAGGATATCGATCAATTATTACGAATTATTGGGCAAACACATGATCGAATTGATGCAATACAACGCTTATTAGAACTCTTACCACAAGATAGCGCCCACCGTAATTATTTTTCAAACCTAATTTAAATATTATTTTTGGCTTCAACTCTAAAGTTTTATTGTGTAGAAGATTGAAAAGGAAGTATGACTTTCATACTTCCTTTAATAAAATTTAAAATTGAGAACTAACTACAGTGAAGTCTAGTAATTCACTTACCTAGCTTTGACACCCAGTTTGTCGCTGGATGGTGTACCCATGCCATTACTACAGCTTTGCCGTTGTCAACGGCATTCTAAAATTGCCCCAGAGGTGGATCAGGAAATTTGAACAACACCTATAAGTGATATTTTGCTCCCCAAATGATGTTATAAACATCAATATATGGAGTATTTTATGGCACGTAGACCAAGAAGAAATCATTCAAATGATTTTAAAGCTAAGGTAGCACTTGCTGCGATTAAAGCAGAAAAAACACTTGCTGAA
>NZ_VOYL01000047.1:0-24548 GCF_013420295.1 Acinetobacter sp. YH01018 | reverse complement strand
AACTTTCTTTCTAAAACCTAATCTTAACACTTCGTGCTAAGTTGCTGTTTTATCAGAAGTTTTAATCTTCATCACCGCCGATGGATGTGCATTCTACAGCATTTTAATGTGCTTGCAACTCCTTTTTTTAAATAACTCAACAAAAATATCACGACTGTTTACTTATTATACAAATGGAGTGATTTTTTATTTTTAAGTTTAAATTAACAACACTTTTCTGCTTAACACCCAAAAAAGCAAAGCCCATAATTTTTGCATCCCTAACATTTAATGAATTATTTCATCCTTCTTTTTTTTATATTCCTATGAACTCATTTAATTCTTAAATTATAGCCAGCACTTAAATACAGCTTATTTAGACAAAAGAATAATCAAAGCAAAAAAGTATGACCTAATTTAAAAATAAAATTACTTATCCATAAACTCCACATAAGAAAGTATTTTAATTTTGAGATTTCTATTTTGTTGAATGCAATTCAATCTAGATTTCAAATAAGATCGCCACCTCAATTGGTGCTATACACCGAGTAAGAGCAATCACATTACTTTTAAACTGTAGACCACAAAGATTCAATATTGCTCAAGCCATATTGAATGTTGAATGTTGAATGTTGAATGTTGAATGTTGAATGTTGAATGTTGAATGTTGAATGTTGAATGTTGAATGTTGAATGTTGAATGTTGAATGTTGAATGTTGAATGTTATTATCAAATTTCAGGCATAAAAAAACCGCATTTAAGCGGATCATTTATTTTTAAGTTTAGACTTAAAATGGTCGGAGCAGTAGGATTCGAACCTACGACCCTCTGGTCCCAAACCAGATGCGCTACCAAGCTGCGCCATACTCCGAAATTGGGGTGAATGATGGGATTCGAACCCACGACAACCGGAATCACAATCCGGGGCTCTACCAACTGAGCTACATCCACCGTTACAACATTTTGGCTCTAAATACCAGACTACCAAATGGCGCGCCTGACAGGATTCGAACCTGTGACCATCCGCTTAGAAGGCGGATGCTCTATCCAACTGAGCTACAGGCGCATGACCGATGATATTACTATCATGCGATACTTGCCTTGAAGAATTGGTCGGAGCAGTAGGATTCGAACCTACGACCCTCTGGTCCCAAACCAGATGCGCTACCAAGCTGCGCCATACTCCGTTCATCTCAGCTTTTAGTGTATCGCACATCGTGCGGTACGGGGTGCATTTTAGGCGTGACGCCAAGAGACGTCAACACCTATATTCAAAAAAACTTAAAAAACCACTTCAACCGCTTATTTATCAAGCATTTTAGATATTTTTTGATCAAAATTAACGTTTTAGACTCGCACTAAAGCTTAACATACGATCAAGTGGCAATTTAGCGCGTTCTGCAAGTACAGGATCAACTTGTATTTCTTGATCACCTTTTTGTAAAACTTCTAAAATTGCATCTAACTCATTCATGGCCATCCACGGACAATGCGCACATGAGCGACAGGTCGCCCCTTCACCCGCTGTCGGAGCTTCAATCAAAATCTTGTTTGGAACGGCTTGTTGCATTTTGTAAAAAATGCCGCGGTCGGTTGCAACGATTAAACGTTCATTCGGAAGCGTCTGTGCTGCTTTAATCAGTTGAGAGGTACTTCCCACAGCATCAGCAATATCCACCACTGACTCTGGTGATTCCGGATGGACCAATACGGCTGCATCCGGATACAATGCTTTCATACTGGCAATACCGCGCGCACGAAATTCTTCATGCACAATACAAGCCCCATCCCAAAGCAGCATGTCTGCACCAGTTTTCTTCTGGATATAACGCCCCAGATGCTGGTCCGGTGCCCAAATAATCTTTTCACCCAGGCTATCGAGATGCTCAATAATTTCCACAGCACAACTTGAGGTCACCACCCAGTCTGCGCGTGCCTTGACTGCAGCAGAGGTATTGGCATAGACCACCACGGTATGATCCGGATGGGCATCGCAGAATGCAGTAAATTCGTCGACTGGACAGCCCAAATCCAGCGAACAAGTCGCTTCTAGAGTTGGCATGAGTACGGTTTTTTCAGGAGAAAGAATTTTTGCTGTTTCCCCCATGAATTTCACCCCAGCGACCACCAAGGTTTTGGCAGGATGGTCACGACCAAAACGTGCCATTTCAAGGGAATCAGAAACACAACCGCCAGACAATTCAGCAATTTCTTGCACTTCAGGATCACAATAGTAGTGAGCGACAAGGACAGCATCACGTTTTTTGAGTTCTGCCAGAATTTGTGCAAACTTCTCCTGTTTGACCTCATCACTTAAATGAATATCTTTAGGTTCGCCTAAACGATCTAAATGCGCCTGCACAATCGATTTTGCGTCATTGGCAATTAAATTGGTCGCATCATTCATAACAACGTCTTCTCTATCTTCATGCTTGCCCTAACACAAGCGTACTCAAGTCACTGATGATATGGGGGCAATTTGCTCATTCACCAGCCCTTTGCCGATTGATTGAATGCTAAAAAAGCCTCACAACGGAGGCTTTGTCACTCAATTTTAATTTTACGAACGGTAATCCGCGTTAATCTTGACATAGTCATAAGACAGATCACAGGTATAAACAGTATCTTTTGCCTGACCTCGTCCCAAATCGACCCGAATGGTCAATTCAGCCTGAGACATCACGCGTGCACCAGCTTCTTCCGTATAGTCCGCTGCCGCACCACCATCTTTACAGATCTGTACATCATCTAACCAAACCTGGATTTTTTCAACGTCTAAATTTTTAACACCGGCATAACCAATCGCAGCAAGAATACGTCCCCAGTTCGGATCTGAGGCGAAAATTGCAGTTTTCACCAGTGGAGAATGGGCAATACTATACGCTACATCGCAACATTCTTGGGTATCTGCTCCACCTTCAACTGCAACAGTAATGAATTTGGTCGCCCCTTCTCCATCACGTACAATCAGTTGAGCCAAGCGTTTCATAACACGGGTCAAAACATCCAGAACTACTGCATAACGTGCATCATCAGTTGAGGCAATTTCAGTACCGCCTGCCTGACCTGTTGCCACAAAAATACAGGAGTCATTGGTTGAGGTATCACCATCTACGGTAATACGGTTAAATGAAACATTCACCGTGGTTTTTAATAGCTGCTGTACCAGTTCACGGCTGATGGGTGCATCGGTCGCAACATAGCTGAGCATGGTCGCCATATTTGGACGAATCATGCCGGCACCCTTAGAAATACCAGTCATGGTATAAGTCACGCCATCCATTTCAAACTGTTCTGACGCCCCTTTAGGCAGTGTGTCCGTGGTCATGATACCTGTTGCCGCATCTAACCAAGCATCTTCCTTTAAAGAGTCTAAAGCAGGCTGCAAGCCATTCATCAAGCGTTCAATCGGCAACTGCTCGCCAATCACACCGGTTGAAAAAGGTAAAATTTCGCTAGCAGCTACGCCGGCAAGTTCAGCCAGTTTGGCACAAGCCGCCTGAGCATTCGCCATACCGATTTTACCAGTCCCTGCATTGGCATTCCCGGTATTAATGACCAGATAACGTGGATTACCTACTTGCAAATGGACTTTACACACATGTACCGGTGCTGCGCAGAATGCATTTTGAGTAAATACACCGGCCACATTTGAACCTTCAGCAAATTCAAAAATAACGAGGTCACGTCGGTTCTGATAGCGTACATATGCTTCAGCTGAACCAATTTTTACACCTTTAACCACATGCATCTGTGGCATTGTTAAGTCACCCACCGCCATTTTTAAACTTCCAAATAAGTTCGTGATAAAAAGACAGCTTAGTAGAAATTCAGTAAAAAATCGAGCAGAACACTTTGTTTGATTTATTTTTTATCAGTTTGACATTTACAGGCACAAAAAAACCAGTCCGCAGACTGGTTTTATCAATATATCAGATTTAGTTGGAAGCCAACTGAGCCGATTCCGACAACAGTGCCTGCTTGGCTTTTTCCTGACTTGCCGCAGATAAAGCCGGGTTTGATGCCACAATGCGGTTTGCATTCGCTGCATTTGCAGGGGTGATTGCTGTAGTTTTTAGCACTACTGGACGTTGCTGCGGATTCGCAAAAGTATAGCGAATTCCAGTACGTGGACTCATAACCGTAGTGTTTTCATCTTTAACAACATTGGCCGCTGTCTTTTTTGATGACTCATTTGCAAAAGCCAAACCAGGAATAACTAAAGCTAAAATCATCAATGGTTGTAATACTTTTTTCATTATCTTTTCCGCTACTCAATATTCATCAATATGCACTAAATACCACTTAATTTAGTGCTCTGCAAACATATTCACATCTTGCAAAAATAAACTCTTATTTTGTTGCAATAAAAAAACCACTTTATCGATTCAAATCCGGAGGGAAATAAATATATAAAGTGGCTGAATGATTAAGATAAAAATTAAATTTTACCGTGACATTGCTTGTATTTTAAACCTGAACCGCATGGACAAGGCGAATTACGGCTTGCAGGCGGTGCAAATGTCTGCTCAGCTGGACTAAAGCCTGACTCAATTTCTACAGTTTCAGTACCGGTTAAATCGGCGGCTAACAAATTATCAAATTCTGCATGAGTCAGATTCAACTTCATTGCTTCTGCTTGAGCCTGTTGCTGTGCTTCCATTTCAGCCAGTTCTTCAGCTGTAGGAACATGCACACGTGAAAGATCTGTAATTACATCGGATTTAATGATAGCCAGCATGTTTACAAACAGATTAAAGGCTTCTTTCTTGTATTCCTGTTCAGGGTTCTTTTGCGCATAACCACGCAGGTGAATACCCTGACGCAAGTAATCCATCGCTGCAAGATGATCTTTCCAGTGGCGATCCAAAGCACTCAACATAAAGTGACGTTCCAGCATGGCTGCTGATTCACCCCCCATTTGTTCACGGCGATTGCGATAGCGTGTAACAATTTCGTCAGAAATACGTTCTACCAACGCCTCTTCATCTAAACGACGGTCTTCTTCCAGCCATTGATTGACCGGTAAATCAATACCGAGCTCTTCACGCAATGCACGTTCCAGACCTTCAATATCCCATTGGTCATGAATCGATTCAGGTGGAATGTAGTTAGCAATCACGCCCTTCACGACTTCATGATGCATTTCCTCAATGTAATCTTGTAGCGTACTTTCAGCAAGCACTTCATCACGTTGTGAATAGATGATTTTACGCTGTTCGTTATTCACGTCATCGTATTTCAACAGGTTCTTACGAATGTCGAAGTTACGTGCTTCTACCTTACGTTGTGCATTTTCAATTGAACGCGACACCATCTTATGTTCGATGGCTTCATCTTCCTGCAAACCCATCGCACGCATCATCGCAACCACACGATCACCAGCGAAGATACGCATCAGGTCATCTTCAAGCGACAGATAGAAACGTGAAACACCCGGGTCACCCTGACGACCGGCACGACCACGCAGCTGGTTATCGATACGGCGTGATTCATGACGTTCTGAACCAATGATATGCAAACCGCCAGAGGCCAATACCATTTCATGGTTTTGTTCCCATTCGGCTTTTAAGCGTGCTTCATCTTCAGGGGTTGGATTTTCAATTTTGGCAAGTTTGGCTTTCCAGTTACCGCCCAGCAAGATGTCGGTACCACGACCGGCCATGTTGGTTGCAATGGTCACAGCACGTGGTGAACCCGCTTGGGCAATAATGTCTGCTTCCCGTTCATGCTGCTTCGCGTTCAACACCTCATGTGCAATACCCGCTTCTTTCAATTTTTCAGAAAGAATTTCAGAAGCTTCAATGGTTGCTGTACCAATCAGAATCGGTGCAACACCCTCTTCATGCACTCGCTGAATTTCTTGAATAATGGCGTTGTATTTACCATTGCGGTTTAAATAAATGAGATCGTTTTCATCTTTACGGATCATTGGTCGATGGGTTGGAATCAGTACTACATCCAGACCATAAATTTCTTTCATCTCCGCAGCTTCGGTATCGGCTGTACCGGTCATACCAGAAAGCTTTTTATAAAGGCGGAAATAGTTCTGGAAAGTGGTGGTTGCCAAAGTCTGGTTTTCAGGCTGGATTTCCAGACCTTCCTTCGCTTCAACCGCTTGATGCAAACCTTCTGACCAACGACGACCCGGCATGGTACGACCGGTATTTTCATCCACAATGATGACTTCACCATCATGAATGATGTAATGCACGTTGCGCTGATAAAGGAAATGGGCACGAATTGCTGCAGCAACATGATGAACCAGATTCAGGTTAGAGGGTGAATACAAGCTTTCACCTTCAGCGAGCAAGCCCATCTGAATCAACTGGTCTTCTACAGCTTCATAACCCACTTCAGTCATTTCAACCTGACGCTGTTTTTCATCAATCCAGAAATGACCGCCATCCGGCACTTTTTCTTCTTTTTGCGCATGAAGTTTTGGCGGAATGCTATTGATGGCTGCATAAAGCTGTGAAGAGTCATCACTTTGACCGGAAATAATCAACGGTGTACGTGCTTCATCGATCAGGATCGAATCGACCTCATCGATAATGGCATAGGTTAAGCCACGTTGTTTCTTCTCGGCCAGAGAGAACACCATGTTGTCACGAAGATAGTCAAAACCGAATTCGTTATTGGTACCGTAAGTAATATCGGCACGATAGGCTTCAGCTTTCTCTGTTGGATCTTGCATGGAATAAATGATGCCAATGCTCAGACCTAGGAATTCGAATAAGGGACGGTTTAACTCGGCATCACGCTGTGCCAAATAGTCATTCACGGTGATGACATGCACGCCCTGACCGCTAATCGCATTCAGATAACAGGCCAAGGTTCCCATCAGGGTTTTACCTTCACCGGTACGCATTTCTGCAATTTTACCTTCGTGAAGTGTAATACCACCAATCAGCTGAACATCGTAGTGGCGCATTCCCATGATCCGCTTTGCCGCTTCACGACAAACAGCAAATGCTTCAGGCAATAATTTATCCAGGCTTTCGCCCTTATTATATCGTTGTTTGAATTCTTCAGTTTTTGCAGATAAGTCTGCATCGCTTAGTGCAGATATCGTCGGCTCGAGCGCATTAATCTTGTCTACGATTTTACGCATGCGTTTGAGTTCGCGCTCATTTTTGGTACCGAAGATTCCTCCGATCAGACTTGCCAACATGAATAGACTCTCTAAATCTTGCTTGTCGAATGAATAAATTTTTTCTCAGTCGTTATTATGGTGCTAGAAATTTGAAGTACAAGGGGTTTGCACAAAACCAATTAAAAAATTCTGATCACTCGTTCTAGCACACGACAGCTAAGGCCAAACAATGTAACAAATTTTATACAGGCAATATAGTCATAAAATTCATCATTCATCCAGATTTTAACAATCAATCGCGGCCTCTATATTCCATATATTCATAAAGAAATACAAAAACACTATTTTCATTGCAAAAAAAATGCGTCATATTAGATCGCATCAACATAGATAACAAAGCAGATGAGGCTATAAAAATGACATTACGTTTAGGCGATACCGCACCGAATTTTGTGCAAGACTCAAGCGAAGGCAGCATTAATTTTTACGACTTTTTGGGTGATAGCTGGGGGATTTTATTTTCCCATCCTGCAGACTACACGCCGGTATGTACCACTGAGCTGGGCTATACCGCAAAGCTGAAAGATGAATTTGCAAAGCGCGGCGTTAAAGCGATTGCCTTGTCTGTCGATGATGTTGAGTCACATAAAGGCTGGATTAACGATATTAACGAAACCCAAAATACCACGGTTAATTTCCCGATCATTGCCGATCAAGACCGTAAAGTATCTACTCTTTATGACTTTATTCACCCGAATGCCAGTGAAACCCTGACGGTTCGTTCTTTAGTGATTATTGATCCAAACAAAAAAGTACGTCTGATCATCACTTACCCAGCTTCAACTGGCCGTAATTTCAATGAAATTTTACGTGTGGTTGATTCGCTGCAACTGACCGATAATCATAAAGTAGCAACACCAGCCAACTGGCAGCAAGGTGAAGACGTGGTGATTGTGCCTTCTATTAAAGATGAAGACGAAATCAAACAACGTTTCCCTAAAGGCTATAAAGCTGTAACACCATACTTACGCCTTACGCCACAGCCTGAGTGAGGATCAGCAAGGCACTGCCTTGCCCGAACGCAAGACGAGAAGCTATGCTTCGAGTTAAAACTAAAGCACTGCTTTTATTTTTGTGCAAGACAAGCGAAGCACGTAGTTTCCGAACTGGACACTGCTCTGCCCTTACGCAAGGCTCACAGCTGCACTGTGAGCGCAAAATATAAAAAGCACTGCTTTAGTTTTTCGCAAGACAAGCGAAGCGCGTAATTTAAAATAAACAAATAATGTTCGCTCTGAACACAATATGAACAGCTATGCTAAAAATCAGGACTAAAATGACGAGCCAGATCCTGATCTTGTTCAAGCCTGTCTGATGACAGGCTTTTTTATTCTGCTCAAAAATTAAATTACAAAATCAGGTTGGTGTTTATTTCACAGCCCGTTTATAAATACGCCTAATCATCTTAAGAATAAATATTGTGATCTATAACATTCATCATTTGCACTGTGGCACCATGTGTCCTGTTTGCGGCCCTCTGTTTGGGCAAAAAGGTTTATATGCCAAAGTGGTTTGTCATTGCCTGCTGCTTGAAACCGATCAAGGCTTAGTGCTGGTGGATACCGGTTTAGGCGTACAAGATTATCTGCATAGCAAAGCCCGCTTAGGCAATCTGGTTTCACGGCTAGGCCGCATCGAAAACAATTTAGAACTCACGGCAATTGCGCAGATTCAAAAGCTCGGGTTTAGCCCTCAAGATGTGAAGCATATACTGATCTCCCATCTTGATTTTGATCATGCTGGCGGTATTTCCGATTTTCCGCATGCTACAGTGCATGTCCTTTCCAGCGAATATAATGCTACTCAAAGCTTTTTTTCCCTAAAAAATAAAGCCCGTTATAAAACCCAGCAATTCAAGCAACACCGATACTGGAACTTCATCGAACCCGATCAAGGTGAAACCTGGTTTAACCTGCATCAAGTACAGGGATTTCGCTTATTTCAGGATGAAATTTTGATGATTCCACTTTTGGGCCATAGCCAGGGGCATTGTGGAGTTGCCATTAAACAGCAGGATGGATGGCTGTTTTTCTGTGGAGATGCCTATTACTCTCACTTGCAACTCAACCCTAAAAACAGGCTGAGAACACTGGATAAACTGGAGCGATTTTTTGCCGAAGACAATCAGATGCGTATAGATAACTTGCACAACATCCAGCAACTGGCACAAAATGAAAAAAATATCGAGATTATCTGTGCGCATGATCCGATTGAATTGGCACGTTATCTAGTATGATCAAAAGAACAGTTGTTGCCATTTTACTGGGTAGCTCAAGCTTGATGGGATGCATGACCACACCCGCACTTCCACCTGAACAACGCCCTACACACTGGGGAACATTAATTAATCAAACAGATAATTTTTATCAAATTAGTGAGCATGTGTTTCGTAGTGAGCAGCCCTCAACTGAGCTGATTCCGCAATTAAAGACACATGATATTGATGTGGTAATTAATCTAAGATCAAGAAATAAAGATCTGACTGTCCTGCCCTCCACGGATTTTAACTTGGTTCATATCCCCATCCACACCTGGGCAATGAACCGTGAAGATTTATTACAGGTCATGCGGCAGATTCAGCAAGCTAAGGCCTTAAATCACAAGATACTCATTCATTGTTATCACGGTTCAGACCGTACCGGTGCAAGTATTGCCATGTACCGGATTATTTTTGAAAACTGGCCGATTGCAGATGCACTCAATGAAATGAAACATGGTGGCTACGGTTTTCACCCAGTCTGGATTCATATTGAAAAAATATTCAGTCCTAAAAACGTAAAATGGATTCAACAGCGACTGTCGAATCCATCTTAGTTTCACTTCAAGCCAGATTAGCGCTTATCGAGCGGAACCCAGTCAATCACCCATGCCGACTTCATACCCAAGCTTGCATCACTGGTAATTTTCTTGCGTGCAGCATCAGCGGCATCACGGTCTTTCGATGGCCCAACCATAATTCGAACCCCTTTCGATGTTGGGCTCTTGGTCACCTTATAACCTTTGGCTCGTAACCTGGAGGCCAGTGCATCTGCGTTGGCTTCATTGGCAGCCAAGGCCACTTGAACCATCCACTGTTTATCGCCATTTTCTAACAAATCTCGGGCTTTTTCAGCTTCTGCTTTTTTCTTCGCTTCTAATTCACGCTGTGCTTGTTCTTTTTTCTTGGCTTCCTCCGCCTTTTTAGCAGCCAGCTGTTTTTCAGTTTCTGCTTTACGTTTTAGCTCCGCATCATGCTTTGCCTTGTCCTCAGCTGCTTTTTTCTCGGCTGCTTGCTTTGCGGCTAACTGCTTTGCGGCTTCAGCTTGGGCCTTACGTTTTTCTTCGGTTATTTTTTTATCAGCATCAGTTCGTTGTTGTTGAGCTGTCTGCTGCTGTAACTTTTTTTCAGCGAGCAACTTTTCATCAGCCAAACGCTTTTGTTTAGCTTTTTCATCTTCTACCAGTTCAGGGGGAATATTATCCGAACTCTGCTGTGCTCCACTACGCAGAGCATTTAAAGCGGCATATTCTTCAGCTGCTTTACGTGCCGCATCTGCCTCAGCCTGTTGCTGCATCGCTAGAAACTCGGCTGCACGTGCTTCCTGTTCTGCAACCGCTTTTTCACGTGCCCGGCGTTGTTCTTCTAGTAAACGTTTTTCTGTTTCCACATCAACTGTTAAAGGTTGCAGCTGAACCATTTCCCCTTCTGCTGCCGGCTTTTTTTGCTCAACTTGAGCAGCTAAATCCGGAGTTCTGAGTTGGTTCTGATATATTTCTTCTTTACCCTTTAGAAGCAATGCTGCCAATAAAACACCACCACCTAATAAAACAACGCCTCCCATCCAGCGTTGTTTGCTATTCATTGACATTCTTCCAAATACTCCCATACCGCTTCTAAGGTATGAAATGAACCACATACCAAGATCAACTGATTATTTTTTGTTTCATTTAGCGCTGATTTAAAAGCCAATTGAACACTATTGAAGTGTTGTACTGTTTCGCCCTGTAATGCTTCCTCAAGCTGCCCGATTGTGGCTGCTCGCGGAACGGTTAACGGTGCGATTTTCCATATTAAAACAGTATCTTTCAACAAATCTACGACAGAATTGATGTCTTTGTCCGCCAACATGGAAAAAACGCTGATCACTTCTGTGTACTGTTTATTGTATTCCAAAAATTTTCGCAACTGATTTAACAAAAATTCTACGCCATGGGGATTATGTCCGGCATCAAAAATAACGGTTTTATCTTGAATATGGCGTATTTCAAAGCGACCTGGTAATTTTGCATTCTGAATGCCGTGTGCAATGGCATCCTGAGTCACATTTAAACCACTGACCAAAATCGCGGCCACAGCTGTGGAAATATTTTCCAGTGCCAGAGCACCAAGGGGAAGTTTTAAAGTACTGCCCGATGAGGCAAACATCCAGGCTTGACCATCATCCGTATATTGATAGAAATAATCACGATTGACGGCAAACAGTTGCGCCTGACATTCATCGGCTTTATTTTGTATGGCTTGAGGAAGCTCTTGCGAACCACCAAAAATCACCGGAATATTCGGACGAATAATCCCGGCTTTCTCGAACGCAATTTTTTCAATCGTATCACCGAGCCAGTCGGTGTGATCCAGGCCAATGTTGGTAATCACGGCGACATCCGGCTCAATCACATTGACCACATCCAGACGACCACCCAGTCCGACTTCAAGCACCCAGACATCGCATTGCTTGGCCTTGAAAATCACAAAAGCCGCCAGTGTAGTGGCTTCAAAGAAGGAAAGGGAAAGATCACAGTCACGACGGGCCTGATCCACCTGCACAAACGCGTCGACCAGGGTTTGATCATCCACTTCAATGCCAGCCAGTTTTACCCGTTCATTGAAACGGTAAATATGCGGTGACTGGTATAACGCCACTTTATAGCCTTGCGCATTTAAAATGGCAGCCAAAGTGGTGGTGGTTGAACCTTTCCCGTTGGTTCCCGCTACAGTCAGCACTTTGGCCTGCGGACGCGTTACACCGAGCTTTTCAGCCACAGGAATAACCCGTTCCAAACCTAAATCAATACCCGTAACGTGAACATGGCTCCAATAATCGAGCCATGTATTTAAAGAGTCTGTTGCAAGTGGTGCTGTGTTCAAGACAAATTCATCAGTTTCGCTACAATACGATATACAGTATCACGTAATGCGTGACGATGAACAATTTGATCGACTACACCATGATCAAGCAAATATTCTGCGCGCTGGAACGGTTCTTCCAGTTTTTCACGTACTGTTTGCTCAATCACGCGTTTACCGGCAAAACCAATCATGGCTTTAGGTTCAGCAATATGCACATCCCCTAACATTGCCAATGATGCTGTTACTCCACCATACACCGGATGAGTAAGCACCACTAGATATGGAAGGCCAGCATCTTTCATTTTTTGAATGGCGGCTGAAGTACGCGCCATTTGCATCAAGGACAACATGCCTTCCTGCATACGCGCACCACCTGATGCAGCAAAGCAAATCAAAGGTTGTTTATCTGCAATCGCTTTTTCAGCTGCTTGCACAAAACGGTCACCCACTACTGTACCCATTGAACCGCCCATAAAGTCGAATTCAAATGCACATGCGATTAAAGGAATATCTTTAAGTAAACCCTGCATCACCACCAGTGCTTCAGTTTCGCCGGTTTTCTTTTGCGCTTCAGACATACGGTCCGGATAGGCTTTGCTATCGACAAAATGCAGTGGATCTTTAGCAATAAATTCCTGACCCAATTCATTTTGTACCTGATCAAAGAACCAGTTCAGACGGTCGCGTGCTTTCATGCGCAAATGTTCATCGCATTGTGGACAAACATAGGCGTTAAATGTCATCGCAGTACGTGTAACCAGTGCGTGACATTCAGGGCACTCAATTGTTGGTTCAGTAAAGGTTGCCTTGAGTGCGGTTTGCTCATCGGGCGTGTGAATACCCGGAACATGACGTTCCGTCCACGGCTGCGCTGGGCTAAGAATTTTGCCTGGTTTCACTTCTTGATTCATACTAACTCATCGAGCGCAGCTCGAAGCTCCTTGACTTTATTGACCGTTTCAACAACGGCTTGTTCTGGCGCTAAGTTCGCAAACTGTTTTACAAATGCACTGCCAACAATCACAGCATCAGCTGCTCCACCCATGGCTTTTGCCGAGGCAGCATCGCTGATCCCAAAACCGACACCCACAGGAACGTCAGTTACAGTTTTAATTTTCTGGATACGGGCTGCTGCTTCAGCAATATCTAAAGTTGCAGCACCAGTTACCCCTTTCAAGGATACATAGTAGATAAAACCACTGGCCTGATTCGCTACATGCTGGATACGCTCATCGGTCGATGTAGGCGCCAGCAAGAAAATTTGATCCATATTGAATTTCTTCAATACATCATCAAAATCTTTGGCTTCTTCAGGAGGTAAATCTACCAGAAGTACACCATCGACACCGCATTCATTGGCCATTGACACAAACTTTTCATAACCGATCACTTCTACAGGGTTGAGATACCCCATCAAAACCACCGGTGTTTCTGCATCTTTTTGACGGAACTCTTTCACCATGTTCAAAGCGTCCAGGGTATTGGTTCCACCTGCCAATGCGCGTTCTGCTGCAAGGGCAATCACGGGACCGTCCGCCATAGGGTCTGAAAATGGTAGACCAAGCTCAATCACATCTACCCCAGCCTCAACCATTTGATGTAACAATGGAACGGTTACTTGTGGATGAGGGTCGCCAGCCATCACATAGGAAACGAGCGCTTTACGCTGCTGAGATTTAAGCTGTCCGAAACGAGTGGCTAAACGTGACATAGGGTTGTACTTTCCTTGAATTATTAAAGAACTGAGGAGTTGGCTTTGTAGAAATACAAGACAACGCATTGTAACGCTATTTTTTACTCATTGAATAGAGCCTGAGCATTTCACGCTACTTTCGACTCAGCATCTCATTTTTTCAGAACAATCCGAGAGCACCATTTACTGATATTTACGACTTTTTCTCAATGATCAAAGATGCCTAATTTTGCCATGTAAACAAATATCCCTGATGAAGATAAACTTATTCTTATTCATAAAAAATTGATAAAAATAAATATGTTGTCTTTTAAATTTAAAGTTTCATGCAATAGCAAAAACCTGCACTCTAGGACACAGACTTTTTATTTTTTATTTTATAAGATTGCCGAATGCAAAGGTGAACTGCATGTCTGCGTAGTTGCGCTGCATTTCAAAGTACCTTAAATACGCCCTTTTTATCGTTCAGATTGTGCTTTCAGTTGCTGTTTTCGCTGTAATAAGGTTTGACCACTATAGGCTTTATAAGCACGTGCCAAAGCCGACTGATCTGAATAGCCCAGACACATGGCCATTTCCGTAAAATTCATGCTTTGCAACAGTAACTGTTCACAGCGTTTCATGCGCTCGGTTTCAAGCAGTTTTTTAAAGGAAGTATTTTGTTTATACAGTTGACGCTGCAAGGTCCGTACAGATACATGCAATTCATCCGCCAGCCATTCTATTTTCGGGGACTGTTCCTTAACCCGCAAATATTCAGCCAGTTTTTGCTGAATATGCAGCAATAGATTTTCATAATGGGGTTTGGCAGCAATGGCATCTTCTGCCTGCCTGAGTAGAAGCTGCATTAAAGAGGGATCAGCCAGCTCGGACTTCAGCTCTAAGTTTTCCACATTGATCTCAAAAGAATAATCCGACTGTTTAAATTCCACTTTGCAAGCAAAAAACCTTTGATAATGATCATCTGCCATTTCTGGACTATGGGCAAAATTGATCTGCAATAGCTGGAATTTTTGAGCCGGAAAAATCTGCCGGGCCAAATGCACCATACAGGCCATGGTCATCTCATTGAGCAAGGCATATTTTAAATCATGAAAAGGCCAGCTTAAACAGATCTTTTTGTCCCGTTGATGCATCTGTATCGGGCTAACATCTGCCCCGTCAATGACCAGACGGCTAAAGCGAATCACATATTGCAATGCCTCTGCCACACTGTTACTTCGAGTCGCCATATAGCCCAGTACACCAAAATGTTCAGGACGGATCAGGCAGGCCATTTCAAACACCAATTGCGGACAATCCATCTGTTTTTGAGTCAGCTGCATGACTTCTGCAAAAAATGAATAGGTCGATTGCGAATCGATAGGCAAAGATAAGACATAGCGCAGTTGTGCCTGATGTGGCTCTAGACAGGCCAAGCTAAAGATATCCATATCCTGTTGCTGCAAATACATGTGCAGCAACTGAAAATAGCCATTTGGAATTTGCAATTCTTGCACGATGTACCTTGATTATTTTTGACATTTTATATTTTTACTTTGGCGTAAAATGTATAAAAAATGGCAACAACTGTCAAAACAAAAGATAAAAATCCCGACATACTTCAATAGTCTAAGGCAATTGAAGTAAAACAACATGAATGCCATTGTCCAAGCGCAGATTATTCCCGTCGTACGTCGTAATCTGGATTTCAAGCTGAATGAGGTTCCGCGTTTCTGGTTCGGAGGTGACCCGTTTATTACCCGGATGTTTGATGCACTCAGCCTGACTTTTCCCGATGGCGAACGTTACTTCATTCAGTCAGTCCGTCTGTTTCGGGAGCAGATTACCGATCCAGATTTAAAGCAGCGTGTGGCAGAATTTATCGGTCAGGAAGCACAGCACGGCATTGCGCATGACAAAATGAATCAGGTCATGAAAGAACAAGGCATGCCGGTCGATCAGTTTATTCAGCGTTTGAATAAAATTTTTAAATTCGAGCTGGAAAAACGTTCTCCACAATACAATATTGCCATGACGGCTGCCGCTGAACACCTGACCGCCTTAATGGCAGAAACCTTTTACAGCCATAAAGAGACGTTAAGAGATGCCCATCCTTATGTACGGGCACTATTTGCCTGGCATGCGATTGAAGAAATGGAACACCGGGATGTCGCTTTTGATGTCATGAAGCAGGTCGGCAATGTGCCTGAAAGTACCCGTAAATTTGTTCTGGTCTGGACCACGGCATTAATGTTCGGCTTTACCCTTTACCGTGCCAATGTCATGTTAAAGCATGACGGGTTTAGCTCATTACAACGTCTACAAATGAATATTCGCGGTTTACCATGGTTCTTTGGTCGAAAAGGTACGCTCAGCAAAATGAGCAAGCAATATCGCGACTGGTTTAAAAAGGACTTTCATCCCAGCCAGCATCCAGTGATTGCCCAATATGATGTCTGGGTCAAAACCCTGCAACAGACCGGTGATCCGATCCAGGCTGGAGAAGCATTTTGGCAGGCAGCCAAAGACTAGGCCTTATATGAATTGAATTAAATTGAGACCAACCAAGTCCAGACTCACCTCGACTTGGTTTTATTTTTTAGTCAGTGTGTTACCACTTGGCATAATGCTGTTCGAGCAAACCATATTCATTGATCAAGACAATTTCCTGATCATCTTGCTGAATGGTCCCGCTAATTTTGGCTTGCCATTGGCTGAACTGACTGCCCACCAGTCTTAAATTCAGATTTTCATAACGTCGCCAGCCCGTTTTGACATCCAGATTTAATTTTTCATCCAGTGAGCGAATTGTCCAGTGCCCCTCATCCTGATGCTGGAATAAAACATCACTGACAGGATACAGCACGCCATTCACCCATAAGCAGTTTTCATTGCCAAAACTTTCATTCACCCCTGAGGCCAGATTCAAACCGATCCGGTTATTTTGCGCATCCCAAAAATTGCAGGATAACCAGAACCAGGCCGTTTCCGGCCGTAGAAAACCACAGGTATCATCTAGTGATGCAAAAGTTCTTTCATTAAACTGTATGGTTTCACGCTGTTTATTGATAAAAAAACCTTCACAGGCCAAAGTCGTCAGTTTTTGCGTATAAGTCCAGCCATTAATTCCCGTCGGGCTACACATACTAAGCGGGTTTGTACCAGCACAGAAAATTCGCGCACTCAGCCTGATTTCCCCGTATTTGGTGACATGGATATAACGCACGCCATTGGCATGCTGGATATCAATTTGAAAAGGTGACTTGGAAAAAAAACTCTGGTTATAAAGCGGCTGTTCATCTACCACGGTATTGCGTGATAACAGGTTAATCGCATTCCACTCTAAAACCTCATGGTTTTGATGATTATAAATATAGAAAAAGGCATGCCCAGCCCATGCAATATCGGCAATGGCCAGACCAATCGTATAATGGCCATGCTGAATACAACAAAATTTAAACTTTTTATATTTTAATCGCTTGCGCCAACCAGTTAAGACATCGCCATAAGGCGTCTTGTACTGGTATTGATTCAAATCGATGGTTTTGGGGAGGACGCTAAAACGTCCATAATGCGGTTGTCCATTTGATTGAATCAAATCCATTTATCAAATTCCATCTAGCCAAGAGATAACAATTCCTTAGCGTTATTATGCCTATATAAGCGGGACTTGAAAGTGTCAAAAAGCAATTTTCATCGAAAAAATACAAAAATTTATAATATTTCACCTGGTCTAATATTTGATAAATATAATTTATTAATCAATTAGATATAAATTAACCCGCATTTAGGATTAAATAGGTATTTTCCCAGCGGTTGGCTACAAAATCACCTTCGACCAGCTCTACATAACGGCCATGAATATGATCAATCACAATACAATCATCTACATCTAATATTCGGTCAGTATGTTGCTTCTGCCAATGCTTGGCAAAATAAGCCTTCCCCCGTTGTTTTGCCAACATGGCATTTTGTGCCACAACCAGAACATAACGATGCAGTTCTCCAAACTCCTGGGCATCGTAGCCACCTAGATTAATTAAAAATAGATGTTCTGAAGATGAATTCGGCGCTGCATCACTAAACTGGATTTGATAGTGTTTTCCGTCAAATTCAATCCCATTGATTTGCGCCCAGGCATCAATATGCAACCCTTTTTGTTCCCCAAACCATGCATTTTTCAGTTGTGGATAGACTTCTTGCAAAGTTTCACCAACTGCTAAAACCACATCATGGACTTCTGTATTGGCACGTGCATGACGACCACCGAGCATGACGATAAATAGGCTGGGCATGATTCTCTCCTTAATTTTAATCCTCCTCCCTTGCGAAACAGTGTTTCTCATCCTTTTTCAAAGGAGGGGGAACTTTACATAACAAAATTTAGTTAGGAGAATAATTATTACATCTCAATATGATATGCGCTAGCGACATGGATGTCGCCCGTTTGGCAGGAATACAAGGATGTATTCTCTGCCAAACAAAGGGGTTTTGTTACTTTTGCCCCGTCAAAAGTAAAGAATATATGTTTTTGCATTTTCGATACCCTTCTAAAAAGGAAAAGTTTTTCCGTATGTATAAAAAAATCGTGCTGAATTGCTTCAGCACGATTTTATTCTTTATAAAATCCACCCTTGCGGATTCAGAATGTATTCTGAAGTCCTCACCTTTAAAAAAGGAGGGCTTCAAGGCAAATTACATCTCAACCATTTCTACGCCATCAATACGTGCCACAGTCATCAAGTCCTTATCGCCACGACCTGAAACAGTCGCAATAATAATTTGATCTTTAGACATGGTAGGCGCAAGTTTGGTCACATACGCCATCGCATGCGAGCTTTCCAGTGCAGGAATAATCCCTTCAATCTGGGTTAAATCACGGAAGCCCTGTAATGCTTCCTGGTCATTAATCGGCACATATTCAACACGGTGCATATCTTTCAAGAAACTGTGTTCAGGACCAACACCCGGATAATCCAGACCGGCAGAAATTGAATGGGTTTCAATGATCTGGCCTTGCTCATCAGACATCAGATAAGTGCGGTTACCATGCAACACACCGACATGACCTGCGTTTAGCGGAGCAGAGTGCTTACCGGTTTCAATCCCCAAACCTGCTGCTTCCACACCATACATTTTCACGTCCTGATCGTTCAGGAATGGATAGAATAAACCGATCGCATTCGAGCCACCGCCCACACAAGCCACCAATGCATCTGGCAAACGGCCCGCCTGTTCCAGAATCTGGCGACGTGCTTCACGACCAATCACAGACTGGAAGTCACGTACCAGCATCGGATACGGATGAGGACCCGCCACTGTACCGATAATATAGTAGGTACTGTCTACATTCGTTACCCAGTCACGCATCGCTTCATTTAATGCATCTTTCAGGGTTTTAGAGCCGCTTTCTACTGGCACCACTTTAGCACCAAGCAAACGCATACGGTACACGTTCATAGCCTGACGTTTTACGTCTTCGGCACCCATATACACGACACATTCCAGGCCTAAACGCGCTGCAATCGTCGCTGTTGCCACGCCGTGCTGACCTGCACCGGTCTCCGCAATAATACGTTTTTTACCGGAAAGTTTTGCCAGCAGTGCCTGACCAATGGTGTTGTTGATTTTATGTGAGCCGGTATGGTTCAAGTCTTCACGTTTTAAGTAAATTTGCGCACCACCCAACTCTTTTGACCATCGCTCAGCATAATATAAAGGACTAGGACGACCTACATAGTAAGCCAGATCACGGTCGAATTCTGCCAGAAACTGTTCGTCATTTTTCATACGGAGATACAGCTTTTCTAGGTCTTCTAGAGCTGCCATCAGAGTTTCTGACACAAAACGTCCGCCATGGATACCGAAATGCCCTTTTGCATCAGGGAATTGGGTATAGTCAATCACATTATTTTGCTGATCCACGTAGGACTCCTTGCATAAAGCGTTCGATGAGTTGTTGGTCTTTTATACCTTTTGCGGACTCGACACCGCCGCTCACATCCACAGCATAGGCTTGTGTGGTGAGAATTGCCTGCTCGATATTGTCAGGGTTTAAGCCCCCTGCCAAGATGAGCGGAATATTTAATTTTGGGAAAGTGGTCCAGTCAAAGCTATGCCCGGTGCCCCCTTTTAAATCTGGATGCCAGGCATCTAACAGCACAGCACTTGCCCCTGCATCCTGATAACTTTGAATTTCGGCTTGAATATCTAAACCTGGTTTCACCTGGATGGCTTTGTACCAGCGGCGGCCGACCTGTTTGGAAATATGCTGACACTGTTCAGGACTTTCATCACCATGAAATTGCAGCATATCCAGAGGCACATCTTTTAAAACGTGTTGAATGTCATCCGCAGATGCATTGACAAATAAACCCACTGTTTGCACATAGGCAGGTACATGCTGGATCAGTTCTTTCACTTGCTCTTTGGTCACACTACGTGGACTAGGTGGAAAAAATACAAAACCAATCGCATCTGCTCCTGCATTCACAACTGAATGTATATCTTCTATTCGTGTGATTCCGCAAATTTTGGCACGGGTTCGCATACAATTCGCTCTAATTTTTTAACCTTAACTTTGCCAATTTATAGTCATGCTATAAACATAAGGGCGAATCATTGTAATGCAATTTCTTTAGCTTGCGTAAAGTTCATCCGAATAATTCTTGTCTGACGTTGTTTATCAGCCATACTATCTTTATACTGCGCCCATCTTGCAACAAGTCAAAGCCTTAAAGCTTTAGGGAAGTTGGTGAAAATCCAACACTGCCCCCGCAACGGTAAAAAATGAAACGTCAATCAATTTAAACCTCTGGTTTACGCCACTGCATGAAAATGTGGGAAGGTGGATTGGCAGCATGGTGCCTGCCCTGCACATTTAAGTCCGGATACCTGCTTGTTGTGTTCTTT
Organism: Acinetobacter sp. YH01018; assembly: GCF_013420295.1. NCBI lineage: Bacteria > Pseudomonadati > Pseudomonadota > Gammaproteobacteria > Moraxellales > Moraxellaceae > Acinetobacter > Acinetobacter sp. YH01018. The sequence continues at coordinate 3,722 of NZ_VOYL01000047.1, read as the reverse complement.
AACTCAATCATTCACGGGGAGTGAATGTATGGAGCACATTATGTCTATTCAATTTCAGCCTACAGCTTTAGTGGGCGCAATCGCTATTGCGATGGGTTTCTCTGCATCTGTCTCTGCACAAGACAATACAACGACTGTGAATGCTTCTTTAGACACTTTAGTCGTTACCGCAACACGCTCTGAAGAAAAGATTAAAGATGTGCCTGCGCGTATTTCAATTATTGAACCCCAAATTGTTGAACAATCACCAATTGCCTCTTTTCCTGATTTGCTCAAACATGATGCTACCATCAACATGGTTCAAAGTGGCGGTATGGGGCAACTTGCCGATATTTATTTACGTGGTACTGAATCAGACCATACTTTGATTTTACGTGATGGCATACGATTAAATAATGCATCTTCGGGTACAGCAAGCCTTGCTTTTATTGATACCACAGATATCAAACAAATCGAAATTCTAAAAGGCCCTGCTTCTGTTCTATATGGTACAGATGCTATTGGCGGTGTGGTTCAATTGATTTCAAAAAAACCTGAAAAAACAGGTGCATTCGTTACAGGTGAAATAGGAGAACATAAAACCTATAAATCTGTCATCGGTGCTGATTTATATGAAGACGGTTTTTATGCTCAAATTCGCGGCCAACGATTAGAATCTGATGCAACAAAAGTAACCAACCAAAAAACCAACAGCCATGAAACCGCTTCTTTTGATCAAAAAGGCTTTAGTACTAAATTTGGTGTGGAAAAAGAAAAATTTGCAACATCAATTGACTACAGTACCAATAAAGGCACCAGCCTATATGATGCTTATTCATTTAATGGTGCATTGCTGAAACAAGACTTTGAAAATGAAATTATCAATCTTCGTGGTCGTATAAACCTGACTGATCAATTTGAACTGAATGCACGTTTATCTCAATTTACGGATGAAGTCGACCAAAAAGATTCAACCGACTTTGTACATGGTAAAACTCAAGAAGCAGAACTCTATGGTAAATGGAACCTCATGCCTCAGCAGACTTTACTTACAGGTGTGACTCATCGCAATCTGGATGGCGATATTCTGTCTTATGGCACACCTTATAATGAAGATGTGGACTCAACTGGATATTATATTCAGCATCAATTTAACGGGACTAAACTCAACACCCAGATTGGTGTCCGTGTAGAAGACAATGAAAAATATGGGACTCATACTGTAGGTCAAATTGCTGCTCGCTACCAATTGCTGCCATCAACCAGCGCATATGTAAATGTAGGTACAGCATTTAAATCGCCAACCTTGAATGAACTTTATAATTCATGGAATGGCAACCCAGATCTGAACCCTGAAGAAAGTACATCTTATGAAATTGGTTTTGACCAAAATCTGGCTTATGGTTTGCAAACAGGTTTATCTGCTTACTACACAGAAGTTAAAGATTTGATCGCCTCAGGCAGCAATGGCAAACTGACAAATATTCAAAAGGCTACTTATCAAGGTGGTGAGGCTTATTTAGGCTGGCAGCAAGATGATTTATTTGCCAAAGCAACCTATAGCTACGTTAAACCTCAAAATGAAGCAACTCATCAAGATTTAAATCGTCGCCCTCGTCAAGGTTTTACCTTAACAACTGGCTTACAAAACGAAGTATATGGTATTAGTGCATCTTTGGTCGCTAAATCCAAATCTAAAGATTGGGATAAAAACTACAAGAACCCGGGCTATGCGACGGTTGATGTAAATGCTTTCTGGAATGTAAACCCAAATGTGAAACTATTTACCAATATTCAAAATATTGGGGATGTTGAATATAAGACTGCATACCAAGACCAAGGTTATTACTATGTCAACGGCGGTCGCCTCGCTTCTGCGGGTGTAACCTTCCGTTACTAAGCTCTTAACAGCAAAAAATTTTAAAACAGCGCAGTTTATGGATAATGTTATGACCGACATTATCCTTTTTTATTGTATTCATCAAAAACTCAAGGAACAGATATGGGCCACCGTTTAAGTAAAATCTATACCCGTACCGGCGACTCAGGCACAACTGGACTCGGTGATGGTTCGCGTGTCGCCAAAGATGACTTGCGCATTACGGCACTAGGCGATGTGGATGAGCTGAATGCCTGTATTGGCGTACTTCGCTCACAGATTGCCCACAGTACTATTGCAGAAAAAGCCAACTGGGATAAATCCTTAAGCCTGATTCAGCACTGGTTATTCGACCTCGGCGGTGAAGTCTGCATTCCAAACTTTAACCTGGTTCAAGCGGTTTCCATCGAGTTTTTGGAAAATGACATTGACCGTATGAACGAAGCATTGCCAATGCTGAAAGACTTTATATTACCTGCCGGAACTTTAGCTTGCAGTTATGCCCATCAGGCCCGTGCCGTCTGCCGTCGTGCCGAGCGCAGTGTAATGTCGGTACATAGCCGTGACCAGAATATTCAGGCCAACTCGCTACAGTTGCTTAATCGCCTGTCCGACTGGTTATTTGTTGCATCGCGTACCTTGCAACGTGCTGAAGGCGGATCTGAAGTGCTTTGGCAAAAAAATATTAATGAGACGATTTGAAAAAATTAAAATTTAAATCTGCTATTTGATACTCGGCCACGTCATCTGCAACTGTTCGAGGCAGGACTATATTTAAAGTCTAATGTTTTTGCGAAAAACTTAAAAAAATTACGGTTTTTGACGAGTTTTGCAGATGATAATGGTTTTGCCTACTTTTGCCGAAACAAAAGTAGGTCGAACCGAAGGTTAATTTTCAAGATATAATTCAAATGAAAAGACGCTGTAGTGACAATATTCCTTAAAGAAATTAATAAATCCATATTTAAAATTTGAAGTAAAATAACTTTCATAAATTGTCTTAGAGATACACATGCGAATCATCGGACATCGTGGCGCACGTGGTGAAGCCCCTGAAAACACTTTGGGCGGGTTTCAGTATATTCATGACTTGGGCATCCGTGCAGTCGAATTTGATGTCCGTCAACTCAAAGACAATGAGCTGATCATCATGCACGATGACAATTTCCTAAGAACTACAGGTATCGATCAAAAACTTTACGAATTAAACAGCCAACAACTTGAAGCTTATAATCAGGCACATATCTGGATGGACTGGGAAAAACAGTTTACCCCGACCCTCCGTCAAACCCTGAGCATTATTCATGACTTTAAGCATATTGAAGTTGAAGTCAAAGAAGTGGCAACTATGGCGGAAGCCGAAAAACTGGTTTTAGAATTACAAAGACAATTACACGGCTTTGAAGAAACAGCGGTCATTACCAGTTTTGACCTGAAAATCCATCAGGCTTTAAAACAGCAGTACTCGATTTTTAAACGCGGCTTACTGGTTGAAGATGACATTCAATATTTGGCTATTGAACAGGCTTTAGAACTCGGTTGCTGTCAAATTGGCTGGATGAACCAGCTGGCAAGCGATGAGATGATTCAGGCCACACAACAGGCACATTTAGACATCAGTGTCTGGACAGTCAATGAGGTTGAGCGTGCCAAACATCTGCAAAGCTTGGGAATAGACGGATTAATTACCGACTTTCCCAAAATGATGCTCGAACAACTTTAATAAAAGTTTCTACCGAGCCTGTAAATTATTTTGTGTAAGTTCCATTTTTTATAAATGATCTTTTAATCGATCATCGAACTGAATCGTAAACCAATTCATTGCTAAACGCCAATTTTGAATTGGCATGGTCCATTTTTTAGC
>NZ_VOYL01000046.1:0-24638 GCF_013420295.1 Acinetobacter sp. YH01018 | reverse complement strand
TAAACCTTTAGCTAATTCAGCTGCCATACTTTTGATTGTAGCTTCATCCATGTGAAGTACCTCTTTTTATTATCCTCAGTAGGATAAATGAAAATTAAGTACTTACACAAAATTTAGAACAGTCCCTTTCTACCCCCACTTTTGTGACTCAATCCACTATTTATTGAATCAAAAATGACTCACATCGCTGCTGTTCACGGAAGCAGCTTTGACCTTCGATAAAATCAATCAACCCTTCCCCGTATTCTGTTACTGTTTAGTACAATACACCTGTAGAATAATGCTAGTGAAGATTTGTTCGCTCATGCTAATATTGAAGAAGTCTTAATCCCTATAATTTGTATTGAATTAAGAATTCATTTATACCTTACCCTTATACGGTTCTAGGAGTGCTGTTGGAGATGAATGCTCCCTTACCCAAAGCCCCAATTAACTGGATTGCAGTGTTTGCATTGGTTTTTTTACCAATTGTGGCTGTAATCGCTATCCCTTTATATGCTTATCATCATGATTTTAGCTTAGGCGCATGGATCAGCTTATTTGTACTGCTTGGTTTTAGCAGTTTAGGGATTACCGCGGGTTATCACCGCTTATGGGCACACCGTGCTTATGAAGCAACTCTTCCATTAAAAATTATTTTAATGATTATGGGTACTTTTGCCGTTCAGAACAGTATTTTGTTCTGGGCTTCAGGTCACCGTACTCATCATCGTCATGTTGATGATGTCGAGAAAGACCCATATTCAATTAATAATGGCTTTTGGTATGCGCATATGGGATGGATGCTTCGTAACTATCCGGCAGCAGAAGCAAACTATAAAAATGCACCTGATTTGTTAAACGACAAAGTGGTGATGTTTCAGGACAAATATTACATTCCGCTGGTGATTGCCGTACACGTAGTCATTCTGACCACTGTAGGCTGGGCTGTGGGTGACATGTGGGGCGTCGTGTTATTGGGTGGTTTACTCCGTCTGATCTTGAGCCATCATGTAACTTTCTTCATTAACTCACTGTGTCACATGTGGGGCAAACGTCCTTATACCGACGAAAACACTGCGCGTGACAATTTCATTTTAGCCATTGCCACTTGGGGTGAGGGTTATCACAACTACCACCACATTTTCCAGTACGATTACCGTAACGGCGTGAAATGGTGGCAGTATGACCCGACAAAATGGTTGATCTGGTCCTGTTCAAAAGTCGGTTTGGCTAAAAACTTACGACGTATTCCAAGCTTTAATATTAAAAAAGCAGAATTGGCAATGCGCTTTAAATATGCGGAACAAGACTTGGCTGTATATGGTCATAATGTCAATGAAGATATGGCAACAGCCAAACTTCGCATTGCACAAGAATACGAAGCTTTTACCCAAACTTTAAATGACTGGGCAACACTGAAAGAGCAAGAGATTCAAGCCAAGAAAGCCTCTGTTGCTGAAAAAATTCACCAAATGGATAACAAACTTAAAGTTGATTTCCAATTGGTTGAACAGCGCCTTGTTCATCATCGCGACAGCTTGAAAATTTTAATGCGTAGTATTAAAAAGAATCCTGTTTCAGAATAAAAGCTGCTTCAATATAAAGCCCCAACAATGGGGCTTTATTCATTTTTGTGGTTTAAATTTGCTATAGTGATCACATCTCCCCCAATTTTTAGATTGTCCCATGCAATTTAATCCGCGTTACCCTTCGCTCAATCCCAAGCTTTATCATCATCAAATGCCTGTTCCCTTAAAGGGAGCCAAAGCTGGTCATTTCAATGCAGCACTGGCTGATGAATTACAGTGGTTAGAACAGGATAAAGCTCAATGGGTGGAAATCTGTAGTGGACAAAAAACCTTTGCTGAATTTGAACCCTTGGCCATGGTCTATGCCGGTCATCAGTTCGGACAATGGGCAGGACAATTGGGTGATGGTCGTGGCTTGCTGATCGGGCAAATTCTGGATAAGAACAATCAAACCATCGACTTGCATTTAAAAGGCGCCGGCTCTACCCCCTACTCCCGTATGGGCGATGGCCGTGCGGTATTGCGTTCCGTCATTCGGGAGTATCTGGCGGGTCATGCACTCAATGCTTTAGGCATTGCATCGAGTAATGCCGTGGGTTTTACCTCTTCCACCCAAGGCATACAACGGGAAAAAATGGAACCCGGTGCCATGATGCTGCGGACCTCAGACTGCCATATTCGCTTTGGACATTTTGAATGGCTCAACCAATATCAACCCGACCTTCTAGAAGAATTCGTACAGAAATGCATGGAATGGCACTATCCTGAATGTTTGCAAGCTGAACAGCCGATTTTGGCTTTTGCCACCCAAGTCATCCAGCGTACTGCAGTGATGATTGCCAAATGGCAACTGGTGGGTTTTGCCCATGGAGTCATGAATACTGACAATCTGAATATCACCGGTTCAACCCTCGACTTTGGTCCTTATGGATTTATGGAGCGTTTCCGTCCGAACTGGATGAATAACCACTCGGATTACCAAGGGCGTTACACCTACCAGCAGCAACCGAGTATTGGGCACTGGAATTTATGGATGTGGCTGAACAACCTGATTCGGCTTAAAAAAGATCCTGCTGAAAAAGAACAGTTCAAAGAAGATTTGGCAAAATGTTTAGAACATTTTGAGCCGACCTTCCTCGAACATTATACGGTTGGTTTGTGCCAGAAAATGGGCTTGCCAAGTTTCCATAAAGACAGTTTTGATTGCGGTATGGCATTCTTGCGAATTTTACAGACGGAGCAATTGGACTATACCGAAGGCTTTATTCGTTTACAGAATAAGCAATATGAAAGCATTAAAGATGACTGCCTAGACCGCCGCCAGTTTGAAAGTTTCCTGGCTCAATATGAAAACATTCGGGCGAATCAGGATACTGATGAACTGGATGCCGAAATGGCCAAAGCCAATCCGCAATATATTTTACGCAATCACATGGCTCAGAAAGCCATTGAACTGGCAGAACAGGATGATTTTTCCGAAGTCGAGCGTCTGTTTAAATTGCTAAGCCAACCTTATATTAAACAGCCTGATTTAGAACAGCCTGAAGATTTAGCTCCTTTACCGAGTGATGTGCCTGAAGTGATGGTGAGCTGTTCTTCCTAAAGTTAATCCACAACCAACTTGAGAACTGTGGATAATTTCAGCATTATCCACAGAGTCTATTTGACAATAAAAAGATTAAAGCCAGAACTTAACTATGTCCTTACATCGTCTTGCATACCAAACTGCACTTCAATTTCCTGAAGTGACTTGTACCCAGCCTTTTGGTGATGGCTGTGACGTATTTAAAGTCATGGATAAAGTCTTTATGCTGAATTTTCATTTAGAAGGCCAAGCAGCGATTAACTTAAAAGTTATCCCGGATGATGGTGCCATGCTACGGGATATTTATCCTTATATTCGTGCCGGATGGCATATGAATAAACAGCACTGGATAACTGTTTATGAGGATGAACATCTGAATGCAACTTTGGTTCAGGATTTGATAAGGGATTCTTATGATTTGGTGGTCAGCAAACTGAATAAAATACAGCAAAAACGTATCGCCCTATTAAAGTCAGCAATATAAAAAAAGCGAGCCATTCTCATGACTCGCCTCGTTTAGATTTAATTAAAAAATTAAATCAGTCTTCAGGATATTCAAAACGATAGCCCACACCATATACCGCCTGAATCCATTCATGACGGTTGCCTGTTTCGGCAGCATCAGAAATTTTACGACGCAGGTTTTTAATATGACTATCAATCACTCGGTCTGCCACATCAAAACTGTCCGGATTGATATGGTCGAGCAATTGCGCACGTGAATAGACTTGACCGACATGTTCCAGAAACAACTCCAATAAACGGAATTCCGTTGGGGTCAGGTTCAAGGTTTTTTGCTGATACCAGATGCGTTGCTGGGCTTTGTCCATCCGGAACAGGCTGTTTTGTTCAGGCTCAACTTGACGATCCAGACGACGCAATACCGCTTGTACCCGTGCAACCAGTTCTTTCGGGCTAAAAGGCTTGCAGATATAATCGTCTGCGCCCATGTTCAAACCCAGTACACGGTCAATTTCTTCAGTGCGGGCAGTCACCATAATAATCGGCAAATCGGATTGTTCACGCACTTTACGGCAAATGGTCAGGCCATCCATACGTGGCACCATCAGGTCCAAAATCATCAAACTGGGCTTACGTTGCAAAAAGCTGTCATAGGCTTCTTGCCCATCATGAAACATGCTGACTTCAAAACCCGCAGCTTCCAGATAGTCCCGCACCAGCTGTGCAAGTTCAACTTCATCTTCTACCAGCATGACATGTTTCATGAATGTTATTCCTTTATTTGTTCAATTGTTTTGGGAAAGTCAGTTTGCAACGCAAACCACCTAATGGAGAATGATCAAAACCCAACTGTCCGCCCATTGCCTGCGCAATTTTACCAGATAATGCCAGTCCTAAACCTGTACCACCGGTACTGCGGGTGCGGGAATCATCCACACGATAGAAACGCTCGCCTAAACGTATCAACTGTTCGTCACTCAAGCCAAGTGGACTGTCATCCACGATCACACTCCAATGGGTGGCTGATTGCTCGGTATGCACACGAACCTCACCACCTGCTTCAGTATAACGAATACTGTTACCCAGCAAGTTGACCATAATTTGTTTAAAACGATCTATATCTAATTGTAAATTCACACCTTCACCCTGCACCGAAACAGATAGATCGGCTTGGGCAAATTTAGGCTTGAAGTTTTCAACTTCCTGTAACACCACAGTCCACGGATTGACTTCCGCCATATAGCATTTCAGCTGCTGTGCTTCAGCCTGAGCCAAATCGGCCAGATCTTGAGTGAGTTTTTTCAGACTGGTGACCTGACGCAGCATCGATTCAAAATGTTCCGGCGTCGGTTTGCGGATACCGTCCTGCATCGCTTCAATTTGCGCTTGCAGTACTGCCAATGGTGTTTTTAATTCATGTGAAGTATCCGCCACCCACTGACGGCGTGAGGTTTCATGTTGATCTAGAATGACGGCAAGATGGTTCAATTCTGTCGATAAATCACCCAGTTCATCATTGCGGTTAACCGTCACCTGATGCTGAAAATTGCCTTTGGTCAGTTCACGGGTCCCTTGCAGCAAACGCTGAATGGGCGTTTTAAAATAAGTAGCCAACAATAAGGCTGCGATCAGGCTGGTCAGGAAAGTTAAACCGTACACTAATAATAAATAACGTTTTTGATTACTAAAAAAGTTAATACTTGAAGCATCATCCTGATCCAGCACCGGCTTCAAGCCTAAATAACCAACCACCTGGTTATTCACCATAATCGGACGATATGACACTGGAATATCGGATGGCTCACCCACGACAAACTGTTTTTTGGCATCATACAACGACAAGCGAGAACTTAAGCCCAAACGGTCCGGCAAAGAGATAAACTGTTTTTTCTTAGCTTGACTGGATGTTGTATCGGCGGGTTTATCTTCAGTTTTCCGGTCAGAGCGGAAGATATTTTGATTGGCACTGAGTGGAAATTTAAGTCCTTCAAAAGGCTGATATTCGGAAGGTAAATTTAACTTGATGAGGCGCAATTCTTCTGCATCTAAAATCGGTTTGCTCTGCCCGGTTTTATTTAACCCCGGAGAAACGCTGATCAGGGTATTTTCCTGAAAATAACGCTGCTGCAAAGCAATATCATATTGACGGCGTAACCACCAGCGAGACAGACGGTCATAGTCATCCGGTGCAGCAGTGCCTTCTATTTGCAGGATTTGCGCCTGAATGGCATTGCCCCAGTCATGATAAACCGAATAGACGCCAGCCAGATTACTGATCACATGATCCAGCTTCTGCATTTCGACATCCGCGACATAGCGGGCGAAGTTCTTTTGCATGGTCCAATGCAATACACCCAGGCTGACCGTCGTAATCACCAAGGTAGTGAACAGTACGGTCAGAAACAGGCGTAAGGCAATCGGAACACGGCGAATCTTCAAAAGTTAAGTCTCAATCTTTTTTCTCAATGAATTATTGTAACGAACCTTCTAAAAAAATACTCTTCATTGTTTCTTCATCATTATTGTTTAATCTTTAACATATCAAATTTCGTTTTTTCATTGGAGATAACAACAATGAATTCCATGACAAAAATGGCTTTAGTCGGTGCCAGCGTACTCAGTATGGGTGTTTTGACAGCCTGCCAATCGACCAGCACGGTTCAGGACAAAGATGGTGACCACCCGCGCATGATGCGAGACCATCATCCAAAGCATGAGCGCAACATGACACCCGAACAGCGTGAGCAGTGGCAGCAGGTCCGTGCCGAACGCCAGCAAATGATCAAAAGCATGAAAACAGCCTGTGACGGCAAAGCCGTGGGTTCTGCGGTACAAATCAAGGCAGGTGAAAGAAGCATTGCTGGGACTTGCGTGACGCATTTCACTCCCGATCGTGCAGAGATGAAGCGCATGCGTGGCGAAATGAGAGCGATGCACATGCAAGCTGATCATCGTGCCATGCAGGGTGAAATGAAAGGCATGTACAGGATGCAACACGATGAACCGCTGACTGATGCCAAACGCGCAGAATTGACCAGACAATTTGACCAGCGCCTCGCTCAGCACCAGGCACATCAGCAAGCCATGTTAAAAGCTTGCCAAGGTCAACCTCATGGTAAGGCGGTTCAAGTCAAAATGGGCACACACACCCTCAATGGTAAATGTGAAGTCCACTTTCAGCCTAAAGCCCCTATGGGTTCCACAACAGCAAAACCTGCATCATAAAATTTACCCAAAGTTAAAAAGGCGCAGCTCTGCGCCTTTTTTATTGCCTGTCAAAAATTAAACCATTTGACTATTTATGCCACTCACAAAGCCATAAAAGCATTTACACTCAAGATACTTAGCCATTTCAAATTATAAATCTTTGACTTTACAGTCACCAAGAAAAAGCCCCTAACGCTTGTACCAAGGGGGAAGATGTTGCACGATTGAGCCATACAAATACGTGTCATTGAAGATACGTTCCAATGTTTATTTAGAATTATTAACGCTGGTTAAACCAGTATTGAGGAAACCGATATGCCACAATACAAAGCGCCCTTACGTGATATGCAATTTGTTCTACATGAATTGTTAAATGCTGAACAACATTATGCAAGCTTGCCTGCATTTTCTGACACCGTAAGCCGTGAATTGGTTGATCAATATTTAGAAGCTGCGGCTGACTTCTGTGAAAATGAATTGTCTCCAATCAACCAAAGCGGTGACCGCGAAGGTTGTACCTGGAATGATGGTGTGGTAACTACACCTACAGGCTTTAAAGAAGCCTATCAAAAATATATCGAATTGGGTTTCCCGTCATTATCTGCTGAAGAGCAATACGGTGGTCAAGCCTTGCCTGTTTCTTTAGGCAACGTGATCTCTGAAATGGTGGGTACTGCAAACTGGGCATGGGGTATGTACCCTGGTCTTTCACACGGTGCTGTCCGTACCCTGGAACATCACGGCTCTCAAGAACAAAAAGATACTTACTTGCCTAAGCTGGTTTCAGGTGAGTGGACCGGTACCATGTGCTTGACAGAATCTCACGCAGGTTCAGATCTGGGAATTATCCGTACCAAAGCTGAACCGAATGCAGATGGCAGCTACGCAATTTCTGGCGAGAAAATCTTTATCTCTGCTGGTGAACACGACATGGCAGAGAACATTATTCATATCGTGTTGGCGCGTCTTCCGGGTGCACCAAAAGGTACTAAAGGTATCTCTTTATTTATCGTACCGAAATTTAACCTCAATGCTGATGGTTCACTTGGCGAACGCAATACCGTTCGCTGTGGTTCAATTGAACACAAAATGGGTATTCATGGTAACGCAACCTGTGTACTCAATTTTGATAACGCAAAAGGCTTCCTTATTGGTCCTGAAAACCGCGGCTTAAATTGCATGTTCACGTTCATGAACACTGCCCGTATTGGTACTGCGGTACAGGGGCTTGCAGCATCTGAAGGCGCGTTCCAGGGTGCATTGGCTTATGCCAAAGACCGTTTGGCAATGCGTTCACTGTCAGGCGTTAAGGCACCGGAAAAAGAAGCAGATCCAATTATTGTGCATCCTGCTGTACGTAACATGCTGCTCACGCAAAAATCTTTTGCTGAAGCTGGTCGTGCATTGGTTTATTTACTATCTTTCTATGCTGACACTGTTGAGCAAGGCGCAACCGAAGAAGAACGTAAAGCTGCGGACAACATGTTGTCGCTACTGACTCCGATCGCGAAAGCATTCTTGACTGAAACCGGTTCTGAATCTGCGAAACACGGCGTTCAAGTATTCGGTGGTCACGGTTTCATCTCTGAACATGGCATGGAACAGATTGTTCGTGATACACGTATTGCTTGCTTGTACGAAGGTACCACTGAAATTCAGGCGCTTGACCTGTTAGGTCGTAAAGTTTTGGGTACTCAAGGTGCAATGTTGAAAGACTTCACCAAGATCATCCACAAATTCTGCGAAGCCCACAAAGACAATGCTGCAATGAAAGAATTTGTTGAACCACTTGCTGCTCTGAATAAAGAGTGGGGTGACTTGACCATGCAGATTGGTATGCGTGCCATGCAAAACCCGGATGAAGTTGGTGCTGCTGCGGTAGATTACCTGTACTTCTCTGGCTATGTAACGCTTGCTTACCTATGGGCGCGTATGGCACTTGTTGCTCAGGAAACCTTGGCTGCTGGTACAACTGACGAAGATTTCTACAATGCGAAAGTGACTACTGCCCGTTTCTACTTCAAGAAAATTCTTCCACGCGTTCGCTCACACGTTGACGTGATTGCGGGTGGCGTTGAGCCATTACTTGCTTTAGATGCTGAACACTTCGCATTCTAAGTACATGGTTTTAAACTGATGTGAGAAAAAGGACGGTCAGACTTTTGACAGTCCTTTTTCTTTATCAAAGATAGAAAATAATTAACCTTTAGTCGTCTAACAACATGAATTTTCATGTATTAGACTCATGAAACCGAACTGAATCAAACAATAAACAGGTGACTCACTATGCCAATCTATAATGCGCCTCTTGCAGATATGAAATTCATCCTGAACGATGTTTTCAATGCAGAACAATTCTGGCAAAACAATGAAAATCTTGCACATGTTGATGCAGCAACAGCTGAAGCCATTCTTGAAGAAATGGCGAAATTTGCGCAAAACGTGACTTTGCCTTTAAACCGTACGGGTGATGAAGAAGGCGCTAAAATTGAAAATGGCAATGTGACGACCCCTGCGGGCTTTAAAGAAGCTTTCAAACAATATGCAGAAGGCGGCTGGATTGGTCTGGGTGCTGACGCTGAATGGGGCGGTCAGGAAATGCCAAAAATGCTGACCGTGCTTTCTGATGAAATGCTGTTTGCAACCAACCCATCTTTTATGCTCTACCCGCTTCTGTCTGTGGGTGCAGGTATGGCATTAAACAGCTATGCTTCCCAAGAGCAAAAAGAAACTTACCTGCCTAAGATCTACTCGGGCGAATGGTCAGGTACCATGTGCTTGACCGAGCCACATGCAGGGACGGACTTGGGCATTATCAAAACCAAAGCAGAACGCAATGAAGATGGCACTTATAACATTACCGGTACCAAAATTTTCATTACCGGTGGTGATCATGACCTGGCTGAAAACATCATTCATCTGGTCCTTGCGAAAACGCCAGATGCACCTGCCGGTTCCCGTGGTATTTCATTGTTTATCGTCCCGAAATTCCTGGTGAATGAAGACGGTTCTTTGGGTGAGCGTAACCATGCAGGTCCAGGTTCAATCGAACACAAAATGGGTATTAAAGCCTCTGCGACTTGCGTGATGAATTTTGACGGTGCCAAAGGCTATCTGGTCGGTAAAGAAAACGAAGGCCTGGCTGCCATGTTCGTGATGATGAACTACGAACGTCTGTCTATGGGGATCCAAGGTCTGGGGGCTTCTGAATTTGCTTACCAGAATGCTGCGCAATATGCGACGGACCGTCTTCAAGGTCGTAGCGCTTCTGGCGTGAAATCTCCAAACAAACCTGCGGACAGCATTTTGGTCCATGGTGACGTGCGTCGTATGTTGCTCAATGCGCGTGCCAACAACGAAGCATCTCGTGCTTTTGCGGTGTATGTCGGTCAACAGCTTGACATTACCAAGTTCTCGACCGATGCCGAAGCGGTAAAAAAAGCCAATGACCGTGTTGCGCTATTAACCCCAATCGCAAAAGCTTACCTGACCGATACTGCATTTAACGCAACTTTAGATGCACAAATGGTTTTCGGTGGTCATGGCTTCATTCGTGAATGGGGTATGGAACAATGTATCCGTGACTTGCGTATCTCGCAGATTTACGAAGGGACCAACGGTGTTCAGTCCCAGGATTTGATTGGCCGTAAGACCATTAAATGTGGCGGTGCATTCATTGCAGAATACATCCAGGAAATCCGTGATTTTGCCAATGGTCTGGATGCTGATCTGAACTTCATTAAAGATGCCACTTTAGATGCAGCAGCAGAAGTTGAATCGGTAACGCAATATATTCTGCAAGCCAGCAAAGAAAATATCGACTTCCCGAATGCAGCAGCTGTGGATTATCTGCATGCGGTGGGTCTGCTTAGCTTCTCTTACATGTTTGCAAAAATTGCCAATGCAGCAAAAGCCAAAGACGGCGAGTTCTATCAAAATAAATTGTCGCTGGCGCTTTATTTTGTACAACGTATTCTGCCTGAACTTGCAATGCGCATTACTAAAGTAAAAGCCGGTGCTGAAGTGGTCATGAACTTCTCTGAAGACTACTTTACTAACCAAGCTTAATCCTGCACAAAGATAAGCAATAAAAAACGCCTGCAAATGCAGGCGTTTTTTATGACTCAAGATATCAATTAGATTTTTTCAACAATAATGGAATCTGAAACTTTTTTATTACTCTGTGCCTCTTGATTAATTTTCACAATTTTAATTACACCCTCGGCTTGTAGATGTTCGCATAACGTAACCAGCTTGTGCATTTCATCCATTTTAATCCCTGAACCCAAAATAAGTTTTTTGCCATTTTGTAAATTATCAATTTTTGTTTGAATTGTTGCTAACATTTTCTTTTCCCTGATCAATGAAATAACCCTTCATACATTACATGAATTTCGTATAAAAAAAATACAATCACTTAATTTTTTATCCACTTTCATTTTTTATTCTTTAATGTGCATGAAACTTGCATACTATTTAATAATCAATTTCATACAAACAATCATTCAAGAGACAGGAGGAAAAAAAGATGTCAAAACCTGATAGCAAAGTTGAAAAAATTGAGACCCTCCTCGACCGTTTCGGAAATATTGCCGTAGAAAGTTTTCACTATATTGCCCTGTTTATTATTGGCTGTATGGTGATCTGGTCTGCCGGACATACGGTATTTGAAATTTTAACCATTAAACAGTTTGCGACCATCGATGATATTCTGCTGCTGTTTATTTATCTTGAACTGGGCGCCATGGTGGGTATTTACTTCAAAACCAATCACATGCCGGTACGTTTTTTAATTTATATTGCCATTACCGCACTGACTCGTTTACTTATTTCAGATATCCAGCATGACCATAAAGCCGATATGGATCTGGTGATTATTACCGGTTCAATCCTGATCTTGGCATTCTCCATTTTGGTGGTGCGTTTCTCTTCCTGGACCTATCCATCAGTCATTCGTGATAAACATTCAGAAAAGCCACTCCCTGCAGATAAAACTCCACAACCACAAGATGATGAATTAGCTTAATATGTTAAAAGCCCCTCTTTTTAAAGATGAGCCATATATGGCGCAAGAGGGGAGATTGAATCATTAAAAATGAATCTTTAACGATTCGGCACCAGCACATAACGACCATTTTCAAATATCCAATGGCTGCCAGTCGGTGGTGCAGGCAAACCCAAACGTTGCCAGTCGGAGATAAAGGTCGTGTTTGAGCTTTCAATTCGGGCGGTTCTCGGATCACCATTCACCCAGCTATAGCTTTGAGAATTTTGTGTAATAGTCGTGGGTGCCTGATATTGAATGCTGATGCCATTCTGAATGGTCGGATAATTCTGATGATGCGGTGGACGCTGCGGATAATTCGGGTAGTGCTGTGGATAATGTTGCTGCTGATGTGGATAGTGATTTTGAGGATAACTTTGCGGATAATAAGGATGAGGCTGGTAGCGAGTAGTATCTACCCCACGATAATTTGACCAGCGATTTTCCGCCTGCGTTGTTGCAGAAGCCCCCAAGAGCATCATGCCACTCAAAGCACAAAGAGCTGTTAATTTCATAAGAGCCACCCACCATACATTATAAAGCTTATTGTAATTCCTAGTTTAGGATAAAAAATGAATAAAAAAACAGCAAATGCAACGTTTTGTAAATGAAATATTTCTCGGGTTTTCTCTTGAGACACATCCCGGCTCAAATAATGAATATGCTAAAATGCGGTTTTTTATTATGGGATCAAACAGAGTGTCTGATTTAAGTTTTGACCGCCTACATCAATTCTTTTGCAAGGTTCCAAGTATTCAAGAATCTTTAATTAATGCCTATGGTTCAGATGGTCAACATGCCTGGTGGTTTAAATTTCAAATCAATGTGGAACATCCTCTGGCATGGCAAACTGTACAGGAACTGGGTCATGTATTAAATTACATTTCCAAGAATGAACGTTTACCGACACAGTTTTTGCCGGTTTCTCCGCCACCTTATATGAATGGTGAAGCCAAAGAGTTTTTGGCTTGGGTCATTCAGTGCAATCACCCCGATTTTTCACCTGATGTGGTCTGTGACTGGTTAGAAGCACGTTTACCGCAGCCAGTTGAAGATGAAAGCCAGTGGAAAATTAAAACGGATTTAAAAGAGCTGGATAAACTCTCTGACAAAGATCTAGATCAGATGGTTCCGCCTAATCCTGAAAAGTAAAGTTTTATTATTTTACCTCTCCCTTGCGTAGCAGTGCTACTCATCTCCTGAAAGGAGAGGGAACTCCTTCTCCCTCTGGGAGAAGGTTGGGATGAGGGACTTAAAACGTAGACAATCCGCTCCATTCCATAAAACGGTAAATTCCATATTTCAATGTCGATTCATCTGCATATTGACTGTAATCCACACTCATGTTTTTGCCATCCAAATTTGACCAAACACTATCAAAATAAGCTTGAGCATCAATAAATACAGAGGCTTGTGATGAACCGACTACCCGCAAATTGGTTTCCAGATTATAGTTTTTGATGTTCCGTGCAGTGAAATTTGCAGACCCCAAAATCAGGTCAGACTGCTGTGCATTTGATTTAATGATCATCTTGCTATGACATTGCTCACCTTGGGTATTACACCAGCGTACCGGCACACCGGCAGCATTTAATTCAGAAGCCACCTGCCGGTTAGGAATTCCATTTTTTTTACGCCCAAACGCATCTTTATTCGGATCGAGCAAGACACGAACTTTTACCCCACGCTCATGTGCAGCAATCAGGGCTTTGACAATATGCCGTTCAGACAAATAGAACATGGCCAAATCAATCTGCTCTTTAGGCTTGGCAGTTTCAATCAGTTTGAGTGTTGCATCGTAAATTGCTTTTTCAGTCAGCACCTGAACTTGAGGTAAAGACCGATCCCCTTCAAACTCGCCAATAATGACCATTGGAATGTCAGCTTTGGACATCCGGCCTACAGCCTGTTCGGTCTTCAATACATCAATGGCTGTATTGCCCGTTACCAGCAAAGCCACATTAGAATGACGTGAACTGCCATCATGCGGATTGGCTGAAGTCACCAAAGCTTTCCAGCCCTGAGCCGTATCCACCACCAGAGTTTTACGGTGATTGGCCTTAAAATTAAACAGATTAAAATAACTGCGTAGAGTAATTTTTTCCTGACCAAACGGATTGGCGAGCCAGCCTTTTTCAGGATTATTGCCAGCATCCTGACAACAGAGATACCAGAAACCAGACCATAAGGGATTGGATGCACGCAGCGGTCGTAAATCCGTTTCAATCACATCAATGCCTGTATTGCGTAACTGACGGTAATGCTCGGGTGCAAGTCCCCCATAGACTGAATTAATCGGGTCGGTAATGACGCTGATTTCAATCTTTGGCTGCACACCGCGTTTTAAAATCAAGGCATCCGTAAGTTGTTGCGCCAATGCCTGATGAGATAGTGTTGACTCGCCGACTTCACTATTGAACAAGAACATGTCCAGTACAATGGTGGTTTGCGCTTCATCAATCAATTTTAACATTTCATTAAAAATATGATGGTCTTGCTGCTGTTTTCCACTTGCATCCAGATAGGTTTGATCTGCAATAAACTTCACCTCGGCATGACGTAACTTACCGGTAAAATTCAGGCCTTCAGGCAAGGGTTTATAGGTATGATAAATGGCCGATGAGAGATATCCCAATGCCAGCAAACCGATGATCACGCCGGCATAACGACGGCCTGACCAATTCAATTTCTGATGAATTCGTTGAAAAATACGCATAACAAAAAACCTAGTCCAATATCATCAGACTAGGTTTTATTGCTTGATTTATCAAGAGGATTTCTGTTTCACCTGCTTGAATCAGCAGATTTCAGGATGACTTTTGCCTAGAAACCGAATTCCAGACCAACAGTAAAGTTACGTCCCACTTGCGGAATATTCGACAGGAATGAAGCATGTGAATAAACTTGATCATCCAGCAGGTTATTGGCTTTAAAGTAGACACGATAAGTATTTTTATCAGCAAGAGTATTGGCATAACTCAAGCCCAGATTAACCATGTTATAGCCCTGAGTTTCATCCTCATAGCTGGCAATTTTGTCCTGATTAAACACATGGTAATACTCAGCCAGACCCGACCAGTGATCGTCAAAGCTTGCATCCACTTTGGTACCTAAACGACCTGCCGGAACGCGAGGTGCATTTTCACTCTCGATTTTGCCACGCACATAATCACCAAACACACCCACTTTGTAGGTATCGTTTAGGGCATAAGAGGCCGCTGCTTCAGCTCCATAGAACTTGGCTTTGTCTTGGGTATATTCAACCAGGCGGAAATCTTTAAAATTATCCAGGGTTTGGGCATAAATATAGTGATCAAACCAGTTGTGATAGACATGCACATGATAATCCAGCGGACCGTTTTCATAATGCAGACCAAGCTCCAGATTATTGGATTTTTCTGCAGCCAGATTTTCATTGCCGCGTTCATAAGTGTTGGTCGCGAAATGTTTACCATTGGCATACAGCTCTTGCGCCAAAGGCAGACGTTCTTGATGAGAACCGACCAGCGATAATTTATAGTTAGGTACAAATTCCCAGTTCAGCGCGCCTGAGTAGGAAAAACCATAATCATCAAAGTCTTTTTTATCAGAATCGATGTCAAGTTTTTGCTGATCCAAACGTGCACCGAGTTCCACATGTACATCATCAAACTGTTTATGTTCTAAGGCAAACAGACTCCACTTTCGGGTTTTGGTCGGATCCAGCAAAGCTTCTTCACCGCTAATATCCAGCTTTTGCTGATTATATTGAGCACCGATCATCCCTTCCCAGTTTGCAATCGGATTGTGGACCAATTCTAAACGTGCATCATAGCCTTTGCTTTTAAAGGTGGTTTGCGCAGCATTCTCTTCAATTTCATCATGCTTGTAATCGGTATAGCTGGCATGGGCAC
Organism: Acinetobacter sp. YH01018; assembly: GCF_013420295.1. Classification (NCBI taxonomy): domain Bacteria; kingdom Pseudomonadati; phylum Pseudomonadota; class Gammaproteobacteria; order Moraxellales; family Moraxellaceae; genus Acinetobacter; species Acinetobacter sp. YH01018. The sequence goes on along the minus strand of NZ_VOYL01000046.1, from coordinate 8,936 downwards.
GAAGCTTTTGAAACCCGGCAAAAGGATCATTGAGTTCGGTACGGAAATCATAACGTTCGGTTTTCAAATCGACCCATGGTCCCGCTGCATGCTCTTCATGCGTATGCCCGGGTTGCTGGCCACAGCCAATTAAGGCATTACCGGACACCTGACAATCTTCATATTCATGACTATGCCCCGGCAAGCCATACTGGTCCTGACGGTTACTGTATGAAATGCCGCTAAAGCCTCGGTCATGAATCCAGGACAATCCAACATTGACCGTTTCACCTTCAGCAAAGGTATTCCCGACACGGCGTTCTTTTTCTAATTCGCCTTCATGATCATGAAAATAATCCGGTGCAATATAGTCATTGGCTTTACGTTTTGAACCTTCAACCCGTAACGCAACCTGATCGGCTAAAGCAACCGTGACACCCGCACTAGCGAGTTTTTCATCACTACCCGTGTTGTAACGTAAGCCCAGCTGACCTTCATAACCCTTGTCAGGCATTTGCGTTGGAATTTTATTATCTGTGACATTGACCAGTCCACCCACTGTTCCTGCGCTATACAGTAAAGTCGATGGTCCCCGAATAATCTCAACCTGTTTTGCCAGAATCGGATCAACCGTCACCGCGTGGTCAGGCGACAAGGTCGAAACATCCGCAGTTTCAGAAGCATGTTGCAGGACTTTAACACGCGCACCATCTTGCCCGCGAATCACCGGACGGCTGGAACCTGAACCATACTGGTTCGAAGATACCCCAAGCTCACCTGCCAAAGCATCACCAATAGTCGTACTGCCTTCGGCAAGCTTTTTATGATCAATGACCTGATCAGCCACTGCAAAATCTGCAGCCGACTGTACCAGGGGATGTGCCTGCAATTTGAGAGTGGCAAGTTGTTGAGTCTGAGTATCCTCATCAGCAAAAACAGCAGGTGCAATGACGGCAAAAATAGAGAGTGTAATTAAATTCTTATGAACAAGCATGGAACGGACTCAAGGCTGCAATTTCTAAATAATGTTATAATATAACATTGCATTTTTTTTGCAATCCTTTACGATAAACAGCTACATATTTTATTAGAATGTTTTTAAATACTTTTTATCGCATTAAAACATTATTTTATTTATGCCCTTTACCCTATCTCATGCTGTCCTTGCCCCACCCATTTCCTACCTGACTGGAAACCGGCTTCCGGTTGCCGCACTGGCAATTGGCTGCATGGTGCCAGACCTTTATCGTCTGTTTAGCCAAGATCATTCCAATAGCACTCATTTATGGTCCTCCCTGATTCATCCAAACTTGTGGATCGGGCTGGCTTTTTGTGCCATCTGGTATCTGATTTACCGGCCGGTGATCTACCGCTTTCTCGGTATCCGGCATGAACTGAATATCACCAGCCTCTTTGCAGCATTTAAGTTTTTTACAGGAGTCTGTCTGGCCGTGATGCTGGGTACAGCAACCCATCTGATTTGGGATGGTCTGACCCATGTGGATTTTCGTACCTTTGCCTTGCATGACCTTCTCAGTCAGCAGTTTCAGATTTTAGGACAAAGCTATCCCCTGCACCGCATTTTGCAGCTTGGGAGCTCGTTCGCAGCCCTGCCATTTATTGTATGGATGAGCCTGCATTATTATCGGTGCCATCGGCAATCCCTGGCCCTTAGCCACAAAATCAAAGTTTTTGCTTGGGGATTATTCGGCCTGTCGATCCTCACTGCCCTGTTCTCGGTCTGGGACTATATGCACTATATTCCTGATGAGGTGTGGCAATCTGAGCTGTATTATTTTACCGGCCGTTCCATCAATGAATTCAGTCAGGGCTTTTTGATGGTATTTAGCCTGGGCTGTTTACTGTTTTTATTTCTGGACCAGAATCGGCGTATGGGCTAATCAAATAGCCCACTTTCCGCTTATTCACTTTAAATTGTTGCTGTTTTTGTCTCAAGTTCTTGTGACTATATGCCCAAAGAGGCATAATTCAACATTCGAAAAAAGCGGTACGCTGTTTACGTATACGCTGACCTTAACCCATATAGTTGGATTTTTTACGCTATGATGCGAACTCATTACTGTGGCTCATTAACTGAAGCCCAAATTGACCAAACCGTAACATTATGCGGTTGGGTACACCGTCGCCGTGACCACGGTGGTGTTATCTTCCTTGACATGCGTGACCGTGACGGTCTTGTTCAAGTGGTTATCGATCCAGATACACCAGAAGCATTCTCAACTGCGGACAAGGCACGTTCTGAATTCGTATTAAAAATCACAGGTCGTGTACGTCGCCGTTATGAAGGCACAGAAAATGCCAACATGGTGAGTGGTCAAATCGAAGTTTTAGCAAAAGACATCGAAGTTCTTGCTACTTCTGAAACGCCTCCATTCCCATTGAATGATGAAAATACCAACATTTCTGAAGAAATCCGTTTGAAATATCGTTTCCTGGATATTCGCCGTCCAGAAATGTTAGATCGCCTACGTTTCCGTTCTAAATTGACCAACCTGATTCGTAACTACTTCGAAGAAAATGGTTTCTTAGACGTTGAAACTCCGATCTTGACCCGTGCTACTCCAGAAGGTGCTCGTGACTATTTAGTACCAAGTCGTGTTTCTAACGGTAGCTTCTACGCACTTCCACAATCCCCACAGCTGTTCAAACAGTTGTTGATGGTAGGCGGTATTGATCGTTACTATCAAATTGCTAAATGTTTCCGTGATGAAGACTTACGTGCTGACCGTCAGCCTGAATTCACCCAAATCGACGTTGAAACATCGTTCATGAGTGACGATGACATCATGGATTTGATGGAGCGTTTAACCGTTAAGATGTTCGATGAACTTCTTGGCGTGAAATTCGACAAATTCCAGCGCATGACTTATGCAGATGCAATGCGTGACTATGCATCTGACAAACCAGACTTACGTATTCCTTTGAAACTTGTTGACGTTGCAGACATGATGCAAGACGTTGAGTTCAAAGTATTCGCAGGTCCTGCCAAAGATCCTAAAGGTCGTATCGTTGCGCTTCGCGTACCGGGTGCTGGTTCTCTTCCACGTAGCCAGATTGACGAATACACTAAATTCGTGGGTATCTACGGTGCGAAAGGTTTGGCTTACATTAAAGTCAACGAACTTGAAAAAGGCATCGAAGGTCTGCAATCTCCAATCGTTAAATTCATCGAGCCAATCGTACTTGATTTGTTGAAACGTGTTGGTGCTGAAAATGGTGACATCGTATTCTTCGGTGCAGATAAAGCTAAAGTTGTAAACGATGCAATGGGCGCTTTACGTATCAAGATCGGCCATGACATGAACATGGCGACTTGTGAGTGGGCTCCGCTTTGGGTGGTTGACTTCCCGATGTTCGAAGAAACTGACGATGGCAAATGGACTTCTGTTCACCACCCGTTCACACTGCCAAAATCAAGTGTTGAAGAAGTGAAGAACAATCCAGGCCAAGCATTGTCTGTGGCTTATGATATGGTATTGAACGGTACTGAAATCGGTGGTGGTTCACTTCGTATCTATACGCTCGAGATGCAAAAAGCGATCTTCGAAGCACTAGGTATTTCTGAAGAAGAAGCAGAAGAGAAATTCAGCTTCTTGCTGAATGCACTTAAATTCGGTGCACCTCCTCACGGTGGTTTGGCATTCGGTCTAGACCGTCTTGTCATGTTGATGACAGGTTCATCTTCAATCCGTGACGTGATTGCATTCCCGAAAACCAAGACTGCAGAATGCCCATTGACTCAAGCACCGGCACCAGTTGAAGGTAATCAATTACGTGATTTGGGTATTCGCTTACGTGAAAAACCAAAAGCTGAAGCTCAACAAGAAGTTTAATTCTTGCCTGATTCAGTGATCAAAAACCCTGCTTGATGCAGGGTTTTTTATTGAATTGAGATTGATTCCGGGTAGTGGCATAATAATGCTGTTTTTTTATTATTGAGTTAAACAAGCTATGGCTATGCGTCCCGCTGTTCGTAATCGTGGCATTATGCTCATTGTGTTTTCTATTGTACAGTGGCTATTTATGCGTTATATCCTGGCCAATGACTTATTTAACATGGATACTAATCAACGTATTCTTTATTTTTGTGTAAGCAGCCTAGGTGGGGCCTTACTTATTTTTGTCGGCTTAATTTATATGGTTTTAAAAGGCAACGCCGACAAAGCCGAATAACTCCCTTCTTTAGCCACTGACTGGTGACATTCCTCAGTGGTTTTATCTTGTTTTATTTTGTGCTGAAAATATTTAACTCCTGATCTGTGATTTAGACATGGGGCAGCAGCATCCTTGCTGTAATAAAACTCTTTGCAAAATTTTCTTCTTATAACCAGTGTAGTTTTCAAAGAGTTACGCCATTATGTATTTTGTCCTCAAAGTCATTTCCCGATTTCCGTTGTCTTTTTTACAGCTTCTGGCATCCTGCATTGCAATTCTGCTGTACTCCTTCAATTCCTCACTCAAACGAATTACCGGCATCAATTTAAAGCTGGCTTATCCAGAACTGGATGAAACAGCCTACCAGGCTCTCCTCAAGAAAAGCTTAAAAAGTCAATGCATGACGTATATAGAATCAATTAAATGTTGGGGTATGCCACCTGAATACAGCTTAAATCAGATCAAAAATATTTACGGAGAACAGCATCTTACAGAAGCCTTAGCCAATAAAAAAGGCGTTATAGTTGTGGTTGTACATTTGGGCTGTTGGGAGCTTTTAAATGCATGGCTGAATTTACATGCCGCCCCGATGATCATGTACAAGCCCAATAAGCATAAAGCGGTGGATCGCTTTATGCTAGAAGCGCGCCAGCGATTGAATGCCACGCTTGTCCCCACCGATGAAAATGGCGTGCGTGCCATCTTTAAACATCTGAAGCAAGGAGGATTAACGGTCATTTTACCAGATCATCTTCCGAAAGCATCGGGAGGTATTTATTCAGAATTTTTTGGACAAAAGACATTATCTACTACGCTGGTGTCAAAACTGGCCAGTAAGACCGAATGCAATATAGTAGGCCTCAGTTGTATTCGTGATGAAACATCAGGTTTTAATGTGTATTGCTCACCACTATCCGATCAGATTTTATCAAAGGATTTAAAAACTTCTGTTGATTGCCTAAATCAAAATCTAGAAGATATGATTAATGTCGCACCGGAGCAATATATTTGGTCTTATAAGCGGTTTAGAAAGGTTGAAGGGAATAAAAATCTTTATACATCAAGCACTATATAATTAGCGATGCTATCTTGCCATTCGTAAGCATACAATCATGCTGATTTTTTAGTGGTTCAGTGGTTATTTATATGCTATTAGATTTATCAATAACCCTGAAAAATCTGGGTTATTGATAAATAAATCGCATTATTAGCTATCTTGTTTTAAGAGGATTTTCTTGTTGTTCCGAATATTCTCTGCCTAACTCTAAAGCTCCATAATAAGATAAATGATGATTGTCTTTATCTCGATATAAAGGAATATCATTCAAACTAGTCTGACACTCTGTTTGATCACATAACAGCGGATTAAGATCAACAATTTCAAGCTTTGGAAATTGAGTCTTTAAGCGTTCAAGAATTTCTAAATACTGTCGATCCCGAGATTTTATTTCCTTAGCAGGGGTTGTGCATTTTTTAGACAACCCAAGCGATTTTACTCGTGCTTCACAATTAGCTTTGACCTTCTTCAATTCAGGCACATCTAAAATTACAACGACTCTATCACTTGCTTTTGAAATGTTTTTAAATGCCCGCCTCATTCCATCTTCAAATACTTCATGATTAGGCCTGCCAGTGCCGTCTGACAGTTTGACATTATCACTTAAATAAGTTGAGAAATAACCTGACACTACAGCTATTGAATAGTGATGATCTTGCAATAATTTAGTCAAACTGTCATTTCTTGTTTTGAAATGAGATAAAAGAACATATTCATCATTGGCTCGTCTTTCAAACAATTCTATCTGAGGTAAATATAACGTTGTACTTTGCGTTGGATCATATCCTCTCAAACCTAAATCTTTTGCCCAAAAATCCACAGCTCCTGCTAAGCTATTCGCATGTGAATCTCCAAGCAATATTAGATCAATATTGTTCTTATTTTCATTACCTAAAATACATAACGATATATCAGGCAAAATTGCTTTGTCCTTCGGTGCATCATGACAATCCTTCCTCACTACATGTGCAGCTGACTGAAGTGCTATCACTTGACGATTTACATTTTCATCAAACCGTTCAGGCAAACCATGAGTATATTTCACAACTCCTGCTATAGCAGAAAGCCCCATACTTGGTAATAAAAAGCCTAATACAATGACTTTTTTATTGGACCATATCATCCACTTCCTTGCTGGGACTTCAATATACTTATAGGTAAAATAAGCCAAACTTATTGTTGTGACAAAAATCAAAACTTGAGTCATTAACCCTATTTCTATTAAATAAATATTACAAAAAACAATGAGAGGCCAATGCCACAAATACATGGGATAAGAAATTTTTCCAAACCAAACAGAATAGGAATTACCTAAGATAAAACTTTTTTTATCCGAGATCTGACTTAAATAGATAATAAGCGCTGTAGCCAGACAAGGAATCAAGGCATTCAAACCTGGAAATTTGGTCAGCTGATTAAACATCATCGCTGTTGCGAATAAGCATATAACACTTGAGTAAATACCAATTTGTATAAGAGTTTCTTTTAATTTTATTTTTGGCAAAAAGCAAATCAAAGCCCCTAAAAACATTTCACAGGCACGAACTGGCATTTTATAGTAGGCTTTACCGGCATTTTTCAGTATTTGTTGCTCTGCATAAAATATAGACAGCATAATTAAAGTTATTACAATCCATATTAGCCATTTTACATTTATTTTTTTTATCAAAAATAATAAAAGTAAGGGCCAAAATAGATAAAACTGCTCCTCGACCCCTAATGACCATAAGTGAAGTAAAGGCACCTCCTCTACACTTGTTGAGAAATATCCACCAACCTCTTTACGCATGTATACATTTGCCATTAAGAAAGTTGAATAAATTACACTCTCAAAATATGACATCAACTCATGTGGAAGCATAAGTAAAGAACTGATAATAGAAACTACCGCAAGCATGGTAAAAAATGCCGGTGCGAGACGGATCACCCTTTTTTTGTAAAAGTGACCTATACTAAAGCGATCTTCCCGCATTTCTTTATATATTATGGACGTAATCAGATACCCAGAAATTACAAAGAAAATGTCTACCCCAATAAACCCACCCTGAAATAAACTGACATGAAGATGGTTTAAAATAACAAAGAGAACTGCAATTGCCCTTAAACCATCTATATCAGCATTGTACTTTATGCTCATATATGACTAATCAATCAAAATTTTGCTTATTCTATTCGCTTGATAACCATTTACAATGATCAATTTATTTATTGAGGTACCCCCCCTAAAAATAATAGGATCTAAAAGTATAATTTACAAAAAAAATTGGCCTGATATACTTGCCGCATTGATATGTAATGACTGAGAAAATGTCAAAAATTTTATTTATTATTGATCACTTAGGATGTGGTGGTGCGGAAAGAATAACCTTACAATTAGCTGAATATCTAGCAGCAAATGATCATAGCATTCATTTAGCAGTATTAAATGGCAGATTGAATTATTATCACTGTACATCTGGTATAGATTATACTGATTTACAGCTAGGTGAATCTTTTGCATACGGCAAGATATGGAAAAATAAAGTATTATCGCCCGATGAAAAAACAAAAATCGATACTTTACTGACAAATAATTTTGACTTAATTATTACAGGCTACAACAATGGCCATTGGTTAGCACCTTATCTAAAAGGTAATGTATGGCATTGGATTCATGGAGATCTTTTAGAATTTAGAAAGTTCAATAATCCATTAAAGCAAATTAAAGAACATATTCGTTTTTTCAAGAATAAACGCAAATTTGCTGAATTATTTAAAAATAGAAATCTGATTACAGTAAACCGTGACCTAGAATCTAAAGCTCAAACCTATGCTCAACCAAAATCAACAGTCACCATTGCAAATGGGGTACAAGTATCAGATGATCTTATTGCTCAAGCTCCATATACTGAAAAAAAATGGGATGTGATTTTTGTAGGACGTTTGGTTCCAATTAAACAAGTAGATCATGCAATTAAAGCATTTTCTATAAGTAATCTCACTGGTAAAATGGCAATTGTGGGAGATGGAACAGAGAGAGAAAAACTTGAAACTCTTACAAAAGAACTTAACATTTCTGACAGAATTGATTTCTTAGGTTGGATTGATAACCCTCATCAACTCATGCTACAGAGCAAATGCCTTGTTATGTGTTCTCTGTACGAAGGTAGCCCTGTAACATTAGCCGAAGCAATTGCCCTTGGCGTTCCCATCATCAGTTATAACTCTTCAGCTGGTATTGCAGATTTATTTACTATTGATACTGCAAAATTTGGATTAGTTCCTAAACAAAATATTAAAGCTCTTAGTTCTGCATTAGAAAAATGTGTGCAAAATCCTTATAAATATAACCAAGAATGTATAGATAAAGTGTGTATGGACAATATGCAGAAAAGAATTCTTCAATTATGTGATTAAAAACTTTATTTGCTTTTCATCAAGTATACTGACTTTGGCAAAAGGGTTAGTATAAAATATTTTAATTGTCTGATAGTGTAATATCTTATAGATAGAGATTTTTTAACCAACTCACAATATAAGTCATAGTCACTGCCAGTTTGATGAAATTGGCGAGCATATTGCAGTGTATACTTAGAATAAGTCTTTCTTAATTGTTCAAGCTTTGTACACGACAAAAAAAGATAACTCATTGAAATAATGGCATAATACTTGTTTTCTGACGACGAATATGATGACACATTTCAATGAGTTACATCTCATCTTAAACAAATATCTAAAGTGGAAC
>NZ_VOYL01000045.1:0-25070 GCF_013420295.1 Acinetobacter sp. YH01018 | reverse complement strand
GATAATCTTTTTCGGATTCAATCAATAATTGAACCGCTCTATCTCTGATTTCAGGGGTATATTTTACTTTTTTCATCGGGACATTCTCTCAGAAAGTTTGGTCTCCGACAAACCCGGTACGGTTCAGGTGCTGGAATTCTGCCATTACACATGGCTTGTAAAAGTTGCAGTCCAGTCATTTCTTTGGGATTCATTGTTATTATTTCCTTATTGATTTATAAGTTACAAAAAGGAACTTGATGTTTGAATTAGCGGTGTTGATCAAAACCGTCAAGAAACATTCAGCAGGTTGTAGGGAAATAAAATTTATTGAATGAGCAAAAGAATAGAAAATTATTGAAGCATAAAACTAAGCCTACTATCTCTCGTGCTATAAAAATTTGCCAAAGGATAAGTTGAGAGTCACTTGCAGTGGTTTGTAAAGATTGAATGTTGATCATCAAGTGCGTGTGGATCATTGTTATGTATCTCCAGAATTTTGCTCATGTGTATTTTTTATAAATTGAATCAGCAAATCTCTATGGATTTAAAAAGCTAGATTGGCTATATCTAAAGCAGGTTGTTGATAGGGACGCTCAACCATGCTGTTTAAAATCATGATTGCCATGCTGGCTTTTGCTGCCAATTCGGTTTTATGCCGTTTGGCATTGGCAGGCCAGCAAATCGACCCGATGAGTTTCAGCTTGATTCGTGTCTGTAGTGGTGCTGTCGTTTTATTGGCGCTTTACCTGTTTTCTACACAAAAAGCCAAAATTGAGTGGAGTGTTAAAAACGGTTTTTTTCTGGCGCTGTATATAGTCGCTTTTTCACTGGCTTATTTACATATAGATGCCGGTGTCGGGGCATTGCTGTTATTTGGCACTGTTCAGCTCAGTATGGTCGGTTATGGTCTATGTCATGGTGAAAAAATCAATCTGCACCGTGGTGCCGGGTTGTGTATTGCGATTATCGGCATTTTCATTCTCTTGCTTCCGGGTGCAGATGCTCCAAATTTGGTTTATGCAGCCATTATGGTGCTTTCAGGAATAGGCTGGGCGATGTACAGCATTGCGGGCAAAAATATGCAAAACCCCTTGGCCAGTACATTAGCCAATTTTGTCATGGCGATTCCTTTTGTCTTGCTGGCTTACGCTGCGTTTTATGCACACAGCTTTACACAGCCTCAAGGTGTCCTTTTGGCAGTGCTGTCAGGCGGTTTGGCCTCAAGTGGTGCCTATGTGTTGTGGTATGTCATTGTGAAACAGATTGACCGTGTGACGGCCAGCAGTGTGCAGCTCTCTGTGCCGTGTTTGGCGATAATGGGTGGCGCGCTGTTTATTGGTGAGACTTTAAGTTGGCGGATGATCATGTCTGCCATCATTGTTTTAGCAGGAATTTCCTTGGTGATTAGAACTATGCCTGATCAGACGCATGCGCCAAGCACATTGAAATAATTAAAATATGTTTAAAGCAGAATTAATCTGGATATTTTTTAAGTTTAAAAAGATAAATCCTGAAATAGAAAAAAACCCACGAAATTCGCGGGTTTTTTTTTAAATCTTACTTTAGAAAAAGCAGATTATTTTTCAGCAGCAATTGAAGCAATCGCAGCGTCAACACCTTCGATTGAATCAGCAGCTTTCTTGATACGTGCAAGCGCATCTACCAGTACTTCGTCAGCAGTCGCATAAGAAATACGCATGTAACCGCCCAGACCGAATGCATCACCAGGAACAACGGCAACACCAGTTTCTTCCAATAACCATGCAGAGAATTCTGTGCAAGATTTTAAACCTTTCGCACGAATTAATGGACGAATGTTGGCATAGGCATAGAATGCACCATCAGCTGGAAGGCAAGTAATACCGTTGATGTCATTCAAGCCTTTTACAACTAAGTCATGACGGCGTTTGAAAGCTTCAACCATTGGCTCAAGAACGTCTTGAGGACCGTTCAATGCAGCTTCAGCAGCAACTTGTGAAATGGAAGTCGGGTTAGAAGTGGATTGAGACTGGATTTTTTTCATCGCACCAATCAGTTTAGCAGGGCCCGCTGCATAGCCAATACGCCAGCCAGTCATTGCATAAGCTTTAGATACACCGTTCAGTACAATTACGCGGTCGTAAAGGTCTGGAGCAATAGTGGCGATGTTGTAGAATTCGTCGTCCCAACGGATTGGTTCGTACATGTCATCAGAAGCCACGAGAACTTCTGGGTATTTGCGAAGTACTTCAGCCAAAGCTTCAAGTTCAGCTTTAGTGTAGATCATACCAGTCGGGTTAGATGGGCTGTTCAATACCACTAAACGGGTTTTGTCAGTGATAGCAGCTTCTAATTGAGCAGGTGTGATTTTGAAACGTTGTTCTTCACCACATTTCACTACAACAGGCACGCCTTCAGCAATGAGTACCATGTCTGGATAGCTTACCCAGTATGGCGCAGGGATGATCACTTCATCACCTTTATTTAACAAAGCAAGTGCCAAGTTAAAGAATGACTGTTTACCACCGCAAGAAACCAGAATCTGGTTTGCTGCATAGTCAAGATTATTATCACGTTTTAATTTCGCAATAATTGCTTTTTTAAGACCTGGAGTACCGTCAACAGCGGTGTATTTGGTGAAACCGTTGTTAATAGCTGCAATTGCTGCATCTTTGATGTGTTGTGGGGTGTCAAAATCTGGTTCACCTGCACCCAAACCAATTACGTTTTTACCAGCAGCTTTAAGTTCGGCAGCTTTGTTGGTAACAGCAAGTGTAGGGGACGGTTTGATGGCATTTACACGATCAGAGAGACGTACGTCCACGGCAGTATTCCTTCTTATAGGGATTAAAAAATAAAAAAGCACACTATCTTATCTTAAATTGCGCCAAAAAGGGGAGGTCGAATATAGCAATATTGGAAAAAAGTATTTAATCCGGTTGAATCAGCTGAGCATTAACAATTAATAATTAAATATTTAGTCTGAATAAAAGGGCTGAGAATGACTAAAAAATGGCGGTAAAAGTGATAATTAAATGTGAATGACGAAGTGAAGAAGTGAAAAAGAACACTACAATTAGATGAGCTTCGATTTAATTGTAGTGTATGACTTTACCAAGTTTTCAACAAGGCATAAAAACTAGACATCAATAGGCATAATTCAGGTCTGTATAATCATTTAAGGATTTTTGCAGGTGGGTATTAATGAACTCATGTACATCAGCAGTGGTCATTGGTTGCCCCTGTTTGGTAATGACATGTTCAATCGGCTGCTGACCTTGGGCAGTAATAGTATAGACAAAATTACGCGTCACTTTGAAACCAGCTTCTGCTTTGAGGATGCAAGTCACATAATGATAACTATGTTCAAAGTTTAAATCGGTGTGTGAAAATACAAACTGATCAAACAGTTTCATGTTTTGACCATCAGCCAAAGCTTTGAGTTCATCCACAATGCTGGCACTAAATTTCATGCCATAATGTTCAGAGATAGGCTTGTGATCAATCAGTAGTGAAACGGTGTCATCATCATTTGGTGTTACGGTGACATTGCTAAAATCAGACATGAAAAATCCCTGTGTTAAATTGAACTGTACTGCAGTATGTGGAAAATAAAGTGAAAATCAATTGAGTGCGATACAAATTTTCAGCAAAACGTTTAACTGAAGAGGACTTCAAATAAAAATGGCTACAATAAGAGGTAGCCATTTAAATCAATTTGAAATGAACTTATTGATTAAAGCGGGACAGGTCTTCTTCAGGACGGGCAGTCAATACTTCAACACCAGTTTTTGTCACTAAAAGGGTGTGTTCATATTGTGCGGACAAGCTATGATCTTTGGTCACCACAGTCCATTTGTCACCTAAGATTTTGGTTTTCCAGTCGCCAGCGTTTACCATCGGCTCAATGGTAAAGGTCATACCTTCTTCAAGCACCATGCCGGTATTGGGTTGACCATAATGCAAAACTTGCGGTTCGTCATGGAATACAGTGCCAATACCATGACCGCAATATTCACGGACTACGCCAAAACGTTCTGATTCAACATATTTCTGGATGGCATTGCCAATATCACCAATGGTAGAACCTGGTTTTACCGTCGCAATACCGAGGTACATGGCTTCTTGCGCCACTTTGCATAAACGATCGGCAAGAATTGAAGTTTCACTGCCGACGATATACATCATATTGGTGTCGCCGTGATAGCCGTCTTTAATGACAGTGACATCAATATTCAGAATATCGCCTTTTTTCAGGATTTTGCTTGCAGATGGAATGCCGTGACACACTACGTGGTTGACGGAAGTACAAATGACATGCTGGAATGCCGGGCGGCCGGGTGCTGCACCATAACCAAGACAGGCAGGAATGGCATCCTGTTTATTGACGATATAATCGTGGCAGATGGTATCCAGTTCGAGTGTAGAGACACCCGGTTTGATATGCGGTTTGATCATATCCAAAACTTCTGCCGCCAGTCGACCCGCCACACGCATTTTTTCAATTTCTTCAGGGGTTTTAATGAGTCGACGAGGAGCTTCGTAAGTACTGTTCATGATCTTTAAAAACTTTTGGAAATTTGTGTGTGACTATGGTATAAATAGCCGCCCATTTTATCAAATGCTTTTTCGTGAATAAATTTCACGGGCTTTGTGCGATGGGGCAATAAAATCCGCACATATATCGACACATTTCTCTGGGTGCTCGCAAGAGTGGAGAATGCGGATATATGGAGGCCTAACCCAAACTTTAAGGTAAAGAAAATGGCAGATTACAACGTAAGCATGCGCGACCTTCTTCAAGCAGGCGCTCACTTCGGTCACCAAACTCGTTTCTGGAACCCAAAGATGCGCGAATACATCTTTGGTGCGCGTAACAAAATTCACATCATCAACCTTGAGCACACTGTTCCTGCGTTAAATGATGCTTTGAACTTTGTTAACAATCTTGCAAGCAAAAAGAACAAAGTATTGTTTGTTGGTACTAAACGTGCTGCTTCTAACATCATTCGTGAACAAGCTCAACGCGCTGGTCAACCATACGTAGACCACCGCTGGTTAGGTGGTATGTTGACGAACTGGAAAACACTTCGCCAATCTATCAACCGTTTAAAAGATCTTCAAACTCAATCTACTGACGGTACTTTTGCTAAACTTACTAAACGTGAAGCTTTAGAACGTACTCGTGAAATGGAAAAACTTGAACGTGCTTTAGGCGGCGTTAAAAACATGGGTGGTTTACCTGACGCATTATTCGTAATTGACGTTGACCACGAATCAATCGCGATTAAAGAAGCTAAAAACTTGGGTATTCCTGTAATCGGTATCGTTGATACAAACTCTAACCCAGACAACGTAGATTACGTTATTCCTGGTAACGACGATGCGATCCGTGCGGTTACACTTTACGCTTCTGCTATGGCTGATGCTATCCTTGCTGGTAAAGAGTACGCTCAATCACAAGCAAATGCTCAAGCTAAAGGCGAAGAAGCTGCTAAAGAAGCTCCAGAGGCTTAATGCGTTTTGACGCAGAATTGTCATTTTTGCGACATGTAACCGTGGCAAATTAAGCGTCAAGAAAGCGAAACGGTCCAGAGAACACTTTGGGCCGTTTTTGTTGAACAGATTCATTTTTCTACCGTATTTAGGAGAATAACATGACTGCAGTTACTGCGAGCATGGTAAAAGAATTGCGTGACCGTACTGGTTTAGCAATGATGGAATGTAAAAAAGCATTAACAGAAGCGAACGGTGACATCGAATTAGCGATTGATAACCTTCGTAAATCTGGTCAAGCAAAAGCAGCTAAAAAAGCTGGCAACATTGCTGCTGATGGTGCAATCACTATCGTTCAAGAAGGCAATAAAGCTATTCTTGTAGAAGTAAACTGCCAAACTGACTTCGTTGCTAAAGACGAAAACTTTGCTGGTTTCTCGACTAAAGTTGCTGCTGCTGCGCTTGCTGCAAATGAAACTGATGCTGCTAAAATTGCTGAATTGAAACTTGAAGATGGTTCAACTGTTGAAGAAGCGCGTATTGCTCTTGTTCAAAAAATCGGTGAAAACATCCAAGTACGTCGTGCGAAAATTGTTGAAGGCGAAAACCTTGCAGTTTACAAACACGGTTTAAAAATTGGTGTTGTTGTATCTTACAACGGTGATGCTGCTACTGGTAAAGGTATTGCGATGCACGTTGCTGCGTTCAACCCAGTTGCTGTAACTGCGGAAGGCGTATCTGCTGATCTTATCGCTAAAGAAAAAGAAATTGCTGAAGCGAAAGCATTGGAATCAGGTAAACCTGCAAACATCGTTGAAAAAATGGTAACTGGTTCAGTTGAAAAATACTTGAACGAAGTTGTTCTTGAGCGTCAAATGTACGTAATCGACAACGACAAGAAAGTTGCTGATGTTCTTAAATCAACTGCTACTACAGTTGCTCAATTCGTTCGCTTTGAAGTGGGTGAAGGTATTGAGAAAAAAGCTGAACTTTCTTTCGCTGAAGAAGTTGCTGCTGCTCAAGCTGCTGCAAAATAATCTCTGATTATTTGCAAAAAAAAGCCCCGTTTGGGGCTTTTTTTATGCAGAGTTTAGAATTATGAGAGAGCAATAAAGATGGTGAACAAAGCCTAGATGGGCATCGATGCCATTATTCTTGTTTTAGTTGCTGTCTATTTTGGTATTGATTTACAACAACGGCAAAATCCTTTAAATCAATTGCTCCGCAATTCAAAAGCACATACTGAAATTTTATCGAAATCACAATTTCAGAAAGCCTCTCTAGATTCGAAAGCATCAAATTTTCAAATTCCAAATGATGATGCAAAAATTCAACAGGTCTTTCAAACACAAAAAAACAATATACAGCTCCAGTCAAGCGGAACAGTCAAAGTGGTTTTAGGGGATGATAACAACGGCTCACGTCAGCAAAAGTTTATTCTACAATTGCAGAATGGCCTAACCGTGTTAGTGGCTCATAATATTGATTTAAATCCCCGCATTGATGGATTGCAAAAGGGAGATACGGTCGGGTTCTATGAAGAATAGGAGTACTCTGAAAAAGGTGGGTTAATTTACTGGATTACTCACGCTCCACAATAATGATATGCGGAAGGATGGTTGAAATAAAAAGGGAGAACCTATCAATAAAGGTCCTTTAGAAGGCTAAAACGATAAGTGCTTTTAAATTGCGTTGTTTTGCGATTTTTGGCGGGTTTAAAATTTTGGTGGTAGTTCGATTATGTAGGCATTCATGCATCATATGCGGCCAATCAGGAGGAATTCGAGATATTTAAACAAGGAAGACTTTTTTCTCTCGACTTTATGGCTATAAAATTGCCCGATTCAGGCTAAAATGAAAAGCTCAATATAAAATCCTGTTCCTATAGGCAAAATAAAAATCAGCCACGCCATGATTAGAATGAGAGCAGCCATTGCGACAGCAAGGACTAAGTTTATTCGTGTAAAAAGACCAAGCTTAAGATCAAAATTAAGGCGGTGATTAACGCACTGAAATGAGCAAGAGCAATGATCGAAAATAAAATAGCGAGCACATAAGCTCAGTGAAGGACTTTGTTAATTTTGTTCTGATGGTTTTCTCTATATTCATTCAACCATTCTGTTATAGCTTTCCTCGTTTACTCCGGCTTTTTGTTGATGAACATCCATCAATCCATGCTTTATTCTTGTAAAGATAAAATATAAACCAGACAGCAGTCCTCACATGAGCGGCTTAGTAATATTTGTTTGTAAAGGATGGGTGATGTTGGGGTGTTGTGAACAAGATTGAGGAGATGGGTACTTTTGGTCAGGCATTAAAAAAGCCACAAGAAGTGGCTTTTGTGTCAAATGTATCAGGAGTCTGGCAAGCTCTTATGAATTTGGACCATCCACACGTTCGATGTTTACTTTTGCACTACCTGCATTAGTAATACCAAGTTGTTTTGCAGCACCATAAGATAAGTCTAGAACACGGTTACCATGGAATGGACCACGGTCGTTCACTTTTACCACTACGCTCTTACCATTGTTTTTATTGGTTACGCGAATATAGCAGTTCAATGGCAGGCTACGGTGAGCTGCAGTTAAACCATTCATATCGAAAGTTTCACCACTTGCAGTTTTACGGCCATGGAACTGACGACCGTACCAAGAAGCTGCACCAGTTTGGCTAAATTTACGTACTGTATTCGATGCAACAGTATTTAGCTTTTCAATCACTGAAGGCTCGTCTGTAGGGATTTCAATTTTTGCTGCAATCGTTTGGCGACGAATTTTATCACCAGAACGTTCAGCGATTGAAAGACTATTTAAATTTGAAAAGTGAGAATTAAAATTTTGAGCATCTTTATTTAATACACGCGTGGCCAAGCGGGAGTTGTCACTATCGGTATTAAATGATGACTGCACCAATTCTGCTTGAGACTGACTCAGGGCAAAGGTGGTGGTTAAGGCTAAAATATACTTTATCGAGGAATGCATTATTAAACTCCTAAAGACTGCTCTTTTATCTCAATTAAGCGATTGAAATAAAAGCGATCAAGTCTGTTAATTCTCTTTTGCAACTACATTTGACGAGATGGATAATATTCATGCCAAGCTAAAGCTGTCTACTTTTTAATTAAAATAATTACAAAAAGTACAGAAAATCATCATTTTTAGATTAAAATTTAATCAATATTGTAACATAATATTTAAAACGTCCATTTTATAAACAATTTAGTAAAAATAAATCTTGACTTTAGTATTATTTGGTAAAAACCAGTCTTAACGGCTGACGATTTCGTTACCTAATTGCCATACCGCTGTAGCATACATGCGACTCTTGTTGTAGGTCGTAATGACCTGAAAATTTGGATAGGTAATATAATAAATCGGGCCATAACTATCTTGAAGTTGAATAATATTTACCATATCCAGATCATCAATTTGTACAATCGGATTGATCGGTGTGATGCCTTGATTTTTTAAAGCGCCATATGGTGTTGGCTGTTCCAAATCTTTTGCAATAACTGAGTCTGGATTATTCCCTGTATAGCGGGCGGCAAAGCCGATGGGTTGATTGCGTTGCCATCCATATTGTGCCAAGTAGTTGGCAATAGAACCAATAGCATCTACGGCAGAATTTCTTAAGTCAATATGTCCATTGCCATCATAGTCCACGCCCATTTTGCTAATGTTGCTCGGCATGAATTGAGGATAACCAATCGCTCCAGCATAAGAGCCAACGACTGAGCTGGCAGGTACTCCATCTTTATAGGTCCATGCAATCAGTGCAGCAAGCTCATCCTGGAAATACTGGGCACGTCGCTCATAGCCGAAGCCTAAGGTTGCTAGGGCATCACGGGTAATGAAATTACCTTTATTGGCACCAAAACCGGTTTCTACCCCTAAAATCCCTAAAATGATCGATTGCGGTACACCAAACTGCTGTTCAGCGCGGTTTAAAGTATCGGCATACTGAGCTTTGAAACGTACCCCACGCTGAATGGTGCTTTCCGCCATAAAATTGGTTTTATATTCATACCAGGGTTTACTTTCACCAGGGCGGTTCATGATATTGATGATATTAGGCAGGTTTTTTGAGCCATTCATGGCCCAATCGACCTGTTCTGCACTCAAGCTATAAGTTTGCATGGTTTGTTGTCTAAAGCTGTTATATGCGGGGTGATTATAAAAATCGTTGGCTTGACAGAAGCTGGTGATGGAAAGTGCACCGAGAAGTAAAGGAAGACGTTTAATGCTGTTATAAAAGTTGATACTTAACATATTACTCAAAGTTCCAAAAACATAATCAGTGTGTGTAAATTGACATCACGACGCTAAAAGACGGTATTACAAATATAGTGACCAAAAATCCATTTCATGAAAGATAACGGAATTTTTCAAGTGGTTAAGATAGCATTGACCAAGGCTGTATCCACAAGTTCATATACAAAAAAAGACAAAGAACGTTATTTGTTGCATAAATCCATGTATTTGATGCCAGTTCTTTGAACTGTACTGTGTATACTCAGCAGAAGAACTGCAAATTAAAGTTCAGTCTGCTTGAGCTGATCCAGTTCGGTTCTTTATATTGTTTGCAATGATACGTTTTATATAAGCCCAGAATATGAAATTTAGTAGTGATTTTGCATTATCAGGAAGTGTTTGTCTGAAAAAACATCAGAACATTGTATCTGGTTGGATGGATGCTTAATTGTAATAAATCATCTAATATTTACCAGTCAGCTAAAAATATGTTCTGTTATGGCTTCTTTGTATCAGATTGCTAAAAAAGTCTATTTGAAAACAAAATTTAGAAGAATTCCTGCTTTTTTATCTCTTATTCAAGCATGCAAGAATCTGCTTGCTAGACAACCATCTTACAAGTTCATAAATTGAAATTTTTCTTGATGATTGTTGCTATAAAAAACATGAAAGAGATAAAAATTTAAGCCCTAAAATAGTATAAAAAGTGAATTAATCACGATTTAATTTTGCTCAACACTTTATATTGAAATTATTTGTATAAATGATTGAGGCAGAGATCATAAAGTCTTTTCTGAAATTTATATAATACCCAGTACATCTATAAATTTGATCAAGACAAATACCCACAAAGACAGTAGTGCTGCACTTATGGTTTGGGAATAAAATTTTGCAATAAAAAACCTGGCGATTGCCAGGTTTTAGATCATGTTAAATGTGCTCAAGAATGAAATAAGGTATCGTGATATTCAGCCAGTACCAATAACTCACCTTTAGTTAGATGCGGAATGATTTTTTCCACAGCAATATGTACGGCTTTAATCACTGCAGCAGAACCCAGATCGGCAGCTTTACGCTTGATCATGCCCAAATCTAGGGTTTTATTAAAGTCATTCATGAAATGACGCACGGTCGCTTCAGCAAACTGCTTATAAAGTTCAGTTAAGACTGCTTTATTTACCTCATTGCCTGCTTTAATTTCCGCATAACTATTTTTAAGATTGGTCACCAGACTGGCATCTAATGGTTCACCTACACGGAAATTGCCAGCTGCATCTTTAAACAGGCTTTTTTGTGAAAACTCAATGGATTGTTTTACTACATCATTGGAGGATTTACTCAACAACTGTTTCAATAAAACTGCAACGGTTGATTTGACATAACCGGCCAGTTTTTCAGCGGTATCACGTTTATCACTGGCTGGGAAACGACGCACAAGCTCAGTCAAAATAGCATCAATGATTTCATCATTGATCAGCAATGCAGTCTTGTCGCGTAAAGGGTATAGCGGTTCGCTGGAATTTTTCTTTTCCTGACCTGTTTGAATACTTGTTAATAATTCTGCAGAAGGAATAAAACCAAAAAATGGCATGTTAAACAACCTCAATATTCTTCATTTTATTGTCGCGCCAAACGAATGGGGCGAGGCATCCATGTCGCATCGGATACACGGCAAGGGTTGATGTCTAATCCGCCACGACGTGTATAAGTTGCATATACCATCAGTTTTTCCGGCGCAAGGTTTTGCCAGATGTCGGCAAACATCTGTTCCACGCATTGTTCGTGGAAACCGTTATGCTGACGGTAGGAAATAATATAAGCTAAAATACTGCGATAACAAGGTTTTTTACCCTGATAACGTATAAAAACTGTGCCCCAGTCTGGCTGGCCGGTGACTGGACAGTTACTGCGGAGTAAATGTGAATAAAGTTGTACTTCAACTTGTTCACTATTTTCTGTGTCTAATGTTAATAAACTCGCATCTGGATGGTTTTCCAGGCGTTCAGGGCTTAAATCATCAATACAGATTCCTTCAGGTTTGGAAATATCCAGATCATCTACCTGAAATAAAGTCAGCGTGACCGGTGCACCTGCCGCAGCAGATAAATCTTTTTCGACCGTTGCAATAAATGCTTCTTTTGAATCGAATTGGGTAAAGTTCATACTATTAAAGTAGAGCTTGAGAGATTTTGATTCGATCAGGTTGGGTGAGGATGCCGGCAGAGTGATACGACCAATCGCCACCTGAGGAATGCCAGCCGCATTTAACCAGGAAATTTCAAAAACATGCCACCAGTCTTTGCCGTGTTGAATGCCTTCAACATGGGCGTATTTTTCACGCGCAGTGGCACGTGAAATTGGAAACAGAATATCGGGTTGATATTCTGTTGGATAATTGGTGTCTTTACCTAATAGAGAATGTTCTACACTCATTATTCACGCATTCCTGAACCACGAGAAAGTAAATAGTAAGCTATACCGTAAAGTACGGCACAACATAAGGTAATTACAGTCAATGAAATGGAAACATTGACATCACTATGACCTAAAATGCCGAAACGGAAGGCATTCACCATATATACAATCGGGTTAATTAAAGAGAGATTTTGCCAAAATGGACTTAAAGCACTAATGGCATAGAATACACCACCTAAATAGGTCAGTGGAGTCAGTACAAAAGTGGGGATAATCGAAATATCATCAAATGATTTTGCATAAACAGCATTAATAAAACCGCCTAATGAAAATAAGAATGACGTAATCAGCACGGTATATATAGTGACGAACCAGTTGGTAATATATAAGTCAGTAAAGAACAGGCTCATTGCAGTGACAATTATACCAACCAAGGCACCACGGCAAACACCACCAATTACATAGCCCCACAAAATCATGTGCAGCGGTACAGGACTCATAATTAGTTCTTCAATGCTTTTCTGGAATTTGGCACTAAAGAAACTGGAGGAGACATTGGCATAACTGTTAGTGATCACCGCCATCATAATCAAGCCGGGTACAATAAACTGCATGTAGCTAAAGCCACCCATTGTGCCAATCCGTGAACCGACCAAATTGCCAAAAATCACGAAATACAAACTCATGGTAATGGCAGGTGGCAATAAGGTTTGTGGCCAGATGCGCATGAAGCGACGCACTTCTTTATGTACCAGGGTATAGAGCGCAACACTGAGTTGATTGAAGTTCATTGCGCGGCTCCTTCAAGATTTTTTTCCACCATTTTTACAAAGATTTCTTCCAGACGGTTCGACTTGTTACGCATACTGCGTACTTGAATGCCTTGTGCTTCCAGCAGTTGGAACAGTTCATTCAAGGTATGTGCCTTGTCCATGGTGACTTCTAAGGTCACTGGATCAATTAAATTAAAACGCACGCCAATAATATCCAGATGGATGGGTTGAATCGGTTCGACCAGGTCAAAAATAAAGGATTCTTCACTCAGCTGGTTTAAGAAAGATTTCATGCTAGTATCTTCCTTAATCACACCACGGTCGATAATGGCAATGCGACGGCATAGCATTTCAGCTTCTTCTAGATAATGCGTAGTCAGAATAATTGATGTACCTTTTTCGTTCATTTCAGTGAGGAAGTCCCACATGGAACGACGTAATTCAATATCCACACCGGCAGTCGGTTCATCTAAAATGAGCAGCCGGGGTTGATGCATCATGGCACGGGCGATCATCAAACGGCGTTTCATTCCGCCAGAAAGCATGCGTGCCTGTATGCCACGTTTTTCCCATAGGCCTAATTTTTCCAAATATTCTTCAGCCCGGCTTTCTGCAATTTTTTTAGGAATACCGTAATAGCCGGCTTGAGTCACCAAAATATCAAAGGTTTTTTCAAACTGACCAAAGTTGAATTCTTGCGGTACGACACCCAGGCATTGTTTGGCTTCTGAAGGGTGGGTATCCAGATTATGGCCAAAAATTTCCACTGTACCGGAGGTTTTTTTGGTCAGTGAGCTAATGATGCTAATGGTGGTTGATTTACCCGCACCATTTGGACCAAGGAGGGCATAAAACTCACCTTCAGGTACCGTTAGGTTGATTCCTTTTAGTGCTTGAAAACCGTTACGATAGGTTTTGGATACGTCCCTCAAGGTCAATGCATCAGTCATGAAATTCTCACCTGGTGAATAGTAGGAGTATTGTGAGTGATCTTGCTGAATAAACCAAGTAAATAAGCAGGAATTGTCTGTTGCAATAATGGAACATTGCTCAAAGTATAAGCACAAAAAGTGATGACTTATATATAGTTGCTTTACCTTACCGTTTTTTTTGTTATGATGTGCATCGCGCGCTCATAGCTCAACTGGATAGAGTACAGGTCTCCGAAGCCTGTGGCGTGGGTTCGAGTCCCGCTGAGCGCACCACTTATATGCTCCATGATGCTTCAAATTGTCCTAAAACCCTTATAAATACTGTATCATAGACAATTCTAATAAATCCTTTTGTTCCGTGATGTTCCACTATATACCACTATTTTAGCGGTACTTTTAGTAGTACATTAGGAATTAACTCTAAAATGTACTACTAAAATGGCTAGAACTGTCGTAAGTCTTACAGATGCAAAGATTAAATCTGCTATCGCAAAGCAGAAAAAATTACCTGAAAAGATAGTAAAACTGTCAGATGGTGGCGGGTTATTTCTGCTTATTGATAAAAAATGTGGCACATATTGGCGATTTGATTATTTTCGTCCTATTACAAAGAAAAGAACTACAATCGGCATTGGCGTATATCCTAGTTTATCTTTGGCCGATGCACGAAAATTCCGGGAAGAATATAAAGAACTGCTTGCTCAAGATATAGATCCATTTGCCTATAAGAAAGACCAAGAAGAACAAGCCCGCTTTGCCATGCGTAATACGTTCGAAGCTGTGGCACGTGAGTTCATGCAAACAGAAAAGCTTGCAGATTCAACCCGGCACCGCAATGAGTTTATCTACCAGTATTTATTCGATGCCATTGGTAAAAAGCCAATTCATGAAATTACTGCACGTCAGTTGCTGGATGTTTGCCAGATTTATGACAAACAGGGTAAATCTGAAACAGCAAGACGTATGAGATCAAAGGCCGGCCAGGTATTTAAATATGGTTTAGTCCTTGGCCTTTGTGATCGAAACATTGCTTTAGATATTCAAGGCCTATTACAACCTCATAAAAAATCACATCATGCCGCCGTGACAGATCCTAATTTGCTTGGTGAATTACTTGTGGCAATTGATAACTATACGAATCGCGGTTCGATTGTTATGTGTTATGCACTTAAAATTTTACCTCATGTCTTTGTGCGCCCGGGTGAACTCCGTCATGCAATGTGGGCAGATATCAATCTTGAGGAAAAGACTTGGGCATATACGCCGTCAAAAACTGAAAATGCTTTAGGTACTCAATTGATCGTACCACTTTCTGATCAAGTGGTTTCAATGTTCAAAGAGTTGCACATGATTACCGGTGGATCTGAGTATTGCTTTGCCAATTACTGGGGCAAGACCAGATTACTGTCTGACAGCTCAATAAATAAGGCACTTAAAAATTTAGGCTGGGAAAATGGCGAAACAACAGGCCATGGCTTCCGTGCAACGGCGCGCACATTATTAGATGAAGTGTTAAAGTTCCCAATTGAGCGTATTGAACAGCAGCTTGGCCACCAGGTACGTGATATGCATGGCAGGGCATACAACCGGACTAAATATTTAGAAGAAAGATATGTGATGATGCAGGCATGGTCTGATTATCTGGACTCATTAAAATTAAAAGCCCTTAATGCATAAGGGCTTTTATTTGGTCTTCGTAGGCTTTGGCCAGATGATCCGGAAGTTTAACCCGTACTGATTTGCCGATTTCAATTTTTTCAAGTTCATCACGTTCAAACATGCGGTAGACCGTGGTACGTCCAATTTTCAGCAGTTTGCAAGTTTGTGCGATTGTAAGGACCATCAATCTACCTCCAATCTTTTACCAGTTGCGATTTCTGCATCGGTGGCATGGCGCCACGGTGATTTAATAATATATTGAGCATTATACTTATGGATTTTGTCATCCATCCACGGATAAACAATTAAATCACCATTTTCAAAAATCCTATTGGCGCGGCGGTATTCCAATAAGCGCTGCTTTAAGCCTTCAATATTATGCAAGAGGTGAGCATTAGGATTATCCAAAACAGCTTTTGCTTTTTCATACCCACCAAAACCATCTATTACAAAATCAGCTAAGCTCATGACACCTCCTTCAAACTTTGAATCACATCAAAAGGCAACTTCACATCAACACTGGCTTCATCGTTTCGAGCAATGTAATCATCAACAATGTGATAAAGCAGCTCGGTTTCTTCACTGTTGAATTGAGTGCCAGTACCGCCAATTTTTCGAGCTGCCAATGATTCGCGGATGTCTTTTGCTTGTTCTAGTTTTTCACTCATTGTCAGGCTCCTTTAACTTAACTTTCAAAAGCCCTTCTTTCTGAATATCCATCACGCCACCCCATAGAAGCGCTTAGCTTCTTCATAATCATCTGTAATTAGCTCTTGATCACCGTTATAGCAGTGAACAATTTCGTCATATTTAAAGACTTTCTCCATCTGCTCGATGTTTTTGCACTGATACATCGGCTCTTTAAACCAAGCTTCATCATAGAAACTTTCTTTTTTAAGCTCCTCAAATTCCTCATCCGTGCCATGCCAGATAGTCACATCCATTTGACGAATGATCATTTCTGCAATTTCGGGACTTTCAGCAAACTCACGCTCGAACATTTTTTTGAAGCGCGCCTTAGCTCGATAGGCGATTTCTTTACTTTCAGCAGGGAAGTAATTTGGTGGTGAATCAGGCTCTTCGGGAATGCTATATACCCATTTCAATTGAGATTTAAATTCAGGGCAGTGTTCTTTTACATATGCTTGAAGCTCATCGCGCTCTTGAATAACTTCATTGCCACGACCAAGCAACTCATTGATTTGATCTTTTAAATCCCAAATCTCAGATGCCAGATTTTGCGTGTGAGCCTGATTAGCATCACGATCCATCTTCATTAATGCAAAAATTTGGAAAGTCTTATTTCCAGCATATTTTTCTAAAAATTTCATAGCATCTTTGGTTTCTTGATGCGTTGTATTTTTAAGATTGTCTTGAAACTTCTTATAATCAGCTTCAAGCTCTAATAGTTTTTCCTGAGTTAATGACATCACGCCGCCACCTTCAATATTTTTGGTGCCTGGGTACGCAAAGACTCAATTAACGATTTACCCACTTTCAAATACTGTTTAAGAAAAATCGCATAGCGTTTCTGTGCTGCAGCATTCATCTTTCCAGTGCTATCAATTTCCAGTGTTTCTTTATTTGGCATGCTGTAGCGTACGCATGGGACATGTCCAATAAACTTAGTCTGATAGCCGCCGTTTAAAAGCCACGTTTCAGATGGTCCAGCAAGTTGGAAGTGAATATGCTTGGTGCCTTCTGGCTCAATTGCCAGATACTTCATTTGAATTTCCATCACCAGCCACCTCGATTATTGAGCATGCCGTACATGTCCAATTTTTTGCGCAGGGTGCCACGGTTCAAGCCAAGGATTTCGGCCGCTTTGGTTTGATTGCCATGACACTTGATCATGGTTGCTTCTAGCAATGGATTTTCAAATTGAGCCAAGGCTTTGTGGTACGCCGTACCTTTATTAGCATCGAAAAATTCAGCAGGGAAAAGAGTTGTCATTGTTGATTCGCTCCTTTGTATTCAGCCTGGCGCGCCAAAGACTGTTCAGTTTGATATTGCACTTCACGTTCCGAGCTGCGCAGGTACATGTAAGACAAGGCCAGAACCGTGATTAGGATTAAAAGGAATGAGCAAAGGTTTGCAAAAATGTTCACAGGCTTGCCGTACATTTCTTCGTACGTTGGTTCCTGGTGAAGGATTGCAGTCGTTTGACTTTTGTTAGTGTCAAACGAAGGGGTTTGACTGTGGGATGGGTGGTGGGTCATAATCGCCTCGTAAGCTTGCAAGTGTTTACATGAGGCCCAGTTTCCGTCCAAAGTTGCTGGGCTTTTTGTTTGTGTTGATTTAAATATACCTACTAGGTGTAATTAAGTAAATAGTAAAGCTTAATATTTTTACAGTTATTTAACCTGATAGGTGTCTTTAATTTTTAAATTATTTTTGTAAGTAAAATAAAAAAAGGCAATAAAAAACCCGCAATTAGCGGGTTTTCTACACTTGGTGGGTGATTATTTAAAATGGTATTGAAAAGTCTACATGGAAAACAGGACCAATAACTGAAAAGCCAGTTGTGTTGTCATTAACTTCAATATCTTTATAAAGTGTTTTGTTTGGATTTTCGCTAACGAGTAAATAACCGCCATTAGGAGCCTTAAAAACTCTTTTAATAAGAAGTAGTCCACCTAAGCATACAGCATAAATTGCCCCATCTCTGACAATAGAAGTCTTTGATGTATCAACAAATACTTCTGCATCATGAGGTATTATAGGAAGCATTGAATCGCCGTCAGCTTTAAAAGCTTTCACATCAAGCGGATTAATCCCACGTTTACTTACTTTTTCACTTTCTAGCATAACTACTTCTAAATTTTGTTCGTATTCTGAATTTAGGTAGCCTGATCCGCACGAAGCCCGGACATCAACATAAAGAGGGACGGGAACCAGATCTAAACCCTGTGGTGTATTTTTATCCCATACGGGTGTATTTTGCAATGCAAATTTTTCAATCAGCTCATGATTTACATCTAAATCTCCTGATTTCAAACCAAGAGCATTTTCTATGCGCGCAGCAACATCGTCACCGATTGCTTTTGTTGGATTTTTTCCAATATACGCACTAATTAGCGAATATCCCATATCCATTGCATTAGCTAGCTCTGCTCTTGAAATTTTTTTCTGATCCATTAATCGAAGAGTGTTCTCTCTCCGTATGGATGCAATATTGCTTAGCTGTTTCATTTGTTTTGATCTCCGTACGGGTATACAACACCGTATGGGTGTAAATATAAAACATATACCGCATATTTAACATACTCGAAGCGGTCACATCGTAATGCCACCCATCTAATTTTTATATTGCAATAGTTACACCCTATGGGTATATTTATGTGAATTAGGTGTAAAATTGGTGTAATGATGAATTTATACTTGTTTTGGCGAGGATTGTCGGCTGAGCAAAGGAAGTCATTCTGCAAGACGGCAGGTATTGGCTATCGCTATATGGACAATCACTTAGTTCATAGAACAAAAAAACCAAGTATTAAAACCGTGGATGCAATGGTGAAGGCGAGTAATGACGCTTTAACTCATGAGGACGTAATTGGTTTTTTTATGCAGGCGTCTTCTGCAAAGAAGAGTGCTTAAAGCGAAAAAACCTGACGGCGAGGTCAGGTTTTTTCAGTATTCAATATTGAAGGTAATCAAATATGAACATGCCTATTTTAACACGAAATAATCCAAAACAATCAATTGATAGTGATGAGATTTCTTTGTTAGTTGAATCTCGTGCAGATAATGTAAAGCGAACCATTGAACGCCTGGCAATTAAAGGTGTTATCACTTTACCTCCAATGGAGGAAAAGGCAACTGCTGGTCGACCAGCTACTGTTTATGTTTTTTCAGGTGAAAGAGGGAAGCGAGACAGCATTATTGTAGTTGCTCAACTTTGCCCGGAATTTACTGCGCGCCTGGTAGATCGCTGGTATGAACTCGAAAACCAAGCCAAACTACCTCAATCATTTGCCGAAGCACTCCAGCTTGCAGCGGATCAGGCACGAAAAATTGAACTTGATAAACCAAAAGTGGACTACTACGAAAAAATCGTAGTGCGTGACACCTTGCTCAATGCAACTCAAGTCGCCCAAAAGCTCCGCATGTCAGCAATGGCAATGAACAAATATCTGGATTCATTCAATGTCTATAGTCGTGGCGTTAAGCGAGCTCGTGTATTCCAGCAATGGTTCATTGATCAAGGATTAGGTGAACTTAAGCAAACTGATCTTGGCTTTTCTCAACCAATGTTCACCACAAAAGGCGAAGCATGGGTAATTGAGAAGCTTGTGAGTGAAGGAGTAGCGGCATGAGTAGTTTTGTTCCCAATAGCTTTCAATTACCCAATGCCCTCATTGATGACGGCGTAATGGCTGAAATGAAAGGTGCAGCACTGGCAATCTATATTCTGATTGTTCGCAAAACTCGCGGCTGGCAGAAAGAAACTGATGCAATCAGTATTTCGCAATTTATGAAATTTACAGGCTATGGAAAAGATGCCGTGATTTCTGGTGCTGAAAAATTAGTTTCACTTGGTTTGGTAGAAAAAATTGCTCGTGATCACCAGGCAACACTCTACTCATTAAGTGATCTTGCTGAGCGTGAAATTTCCAACTTGTCGGAAAATCCGACTACTGCAAACTTGTCGGAAAATACGACAGGGGTAGTCGGAAAAACCGACATCAACTTGTCGGAAAATCCGACACACAATAACAACTCAAAAACAACTAATACAAAAACAAATATTAGTAAGGAGAAATCTAAAAAAACCTCTTCTGAAAAACCAGCTGCTTTTGATGCGAAATCAGTTGAGTTGCCAGTGAATGTAAATCGTGAACTTTGGATTGGTTTTGTTGATATGCGTAACAGTATTAGAAAACCACTTACTGAAAAAGCAGTTGGTTTGATGATTACCAAATTGATTGGTTTTGGTGAATTGGCAAATCAGTCTCTGGAAAACTCAATCATGTGCAATTACCAGGGTGTATTTCTTCCTAAGACACAACCTGCAGTAAATCAGGATCAACCGCAGACGCAACGCCGTCGTTTTGGTAATCAAGCAAGTGAAACACAGATGCGCACAGTAGTAGGAGTTCAAACCCAATGAGCAACATTCAATTATTTGAACAGGCCTTTGCAGTCAATTTCCCGGTTGAAGTGGCAGAAATGGTTTTAAATCGCATTGGTGATGTTTACGGCGCTGAGTTCAGCAAAAAATATGCTGGTTATACGGATGAGGAGCTTATTCAGCTTGCATGCACAGTTTTAAGCGGCCTCAGTCACTCTGATATCGCGCGTGGCGTCCTTCGCATGAATTCCGAGGAGTGGTGCCCAAATCTTCCAAAATTCCGCAGCTGGTGCGAGCAGGGCGGTGACTGGTGGACTGCGGATATGGCTTGGGCAAAAGCAATGCAGTTTGAAGCAGATCCATCAACTCCGATTACCAAATTGGCGAAAGTTACTTTGGAAGAGGTTCGCCACATATTGAACGTTGAAGGGCAAAAATCAGCTCATTTCGCATTCAAGGATATCTATCAAGATTACTTGCGCCGTGCGAAAGAGGCAGGCCGGGTTCAAGAAATGTGGGTAAAGCCAAAAGCTCAAAAAGCACTTGGTTTTGATGAGCGTAATCGCTCTGGTGTGCCTTGTCCGCCTGAATTGGTTGCGAAGATTGGTAAGGGGTTTAAGCGTGTGGGTGGTGCAGCATGACTCATCAAGACTTGGAGGAAGAATTGCTGCAAGAGCAATTTCAGGAAATGAATGAAGGGGATCAGGGTGAGCATGAATAAGAATTCAGTTACTGAGCGTGATATTCGCTTGCCGCAATTTAAAGACGCAAATCTTGAAGATCTTGAATTTGATGGTTCTGGCGAGGTGGTTCGTAAGGATCGCTTTGAAAAATCCATGCGAAAAATTCAAGGAATGCTTCATGGGGTGAATGGGTTATCAGCTCGAAGCGGCTGGACATGCGAACAAGTTGTAGAGGCTTTGAATATTAAATTAAGGATATTTGAGCGTTTGGAGGAGTTAATTCTTATTGCTGAATTCGCTCCAGAAGATGCCGAGTTTTATCATTTTGAAAACAAGTGCTATGTGAAAAACATTGATCAAGAGCATTTGGGTATAGCAAAAAATAATCCATCTGAGTCTCACTTAATTAATTTTGAATTTTTTGAACCAGGTGAGAAATGGGAGGATAGTTCAGCTTTCCTTGAATATGTTGATGTCCTTGTAAGTATTGATGAGATTAAAAGAAAAATACCTCTTGCATTTAGTGATGGCGAGGATGGTTTGGAAGAAGCCCTGCGAGGTGAACATGAAACTGACTAAGCAGCAGCGTGCAGAACTCAAAATGAAGTTTGGTGGTCATTGTGCATATTGCGGTGAGTTATTGAGTGACAAGTGGCATGCAGATCACTTGGCACCAATTTATAGAGGTCATGATGAAAATAAAGATATTTCACATCGTGGAAGCGATGAAATTGAAAATTTAATGCCTGCTTGTGTCTCATGCAATTTAAGCAAGTCTGTTTTCTCACTTGATGTATGGCGTAAGGAGTTGGGCGAAAAGGTTGCACGGCTAATTAAGTATGAAAAGAATTTCCGCTTGGTAGTGGCATTTGGGCAGGTGGAAATTAAACAAGATCCAGTGGTGTTCTTTTTTGAGAAGTGGCGAGGTGACTCTGAGTGAAAATCCTCATCGGTATCGATACTGGTGTTCATACAGGCTTCGCCGTTGCTATTGATCGTGGCAACGGCGGGGAGCTTGAGCAAGTGGAATCACTTTCTATTACCCAGGCAATGAGTCAAGTGAATAAATGCATTCAAGACTGGGGCATTCAAAATGTTTCGTTGTATATCGAAGATGCGCGAAAACGTACCTGGTTTACTGGCGGCCGTGAAAAGTCACAAGGCGTTGGATCAGTTAAGCGTGATGCACAGATATGGGAAGACTGGTGTAAAGAGCAGGGCATTCATTTCAAGATGATTCACCCGGCTGCTAATGCAACAAAAATGAAAGCACCAGAATTTAAGCGTAAGACCGGCTGGACCGGTCGAACGAATGAGCATGCACGTGATGCGGCTATGTTGGTTTTTAAAAGATTTTGGAAGGTTTAAGGAAAGAATATAAATGAGCGCAATTGTAGAAGTAAAACCAACAGTTCGAATGATGCAAAATGAATTGGCCCAGTGGGGTAAATGGGCGCGTCATGCTTCTTATAATCCAAGTGAATTGACTTATACCTCGCCTACATATGGCTTAATGCGTTTAAAAGAAGGGGTGAAGTCATCTGGTGTTCAGGTGGTGCTTGATGATGATGCTTTGGTGGCTATTGATCACTTAGTAACTCAGTTGAGGTTTTCTCGGCCCGACCTGTACCAGTGGATTGAGTTTCATTATTTGAAGGGGTATCCGATCGCCGTATTGGCGAGTAAGACAAAGGCTGCTCGATATAAAATTGATGGGTATTTATTGGCGGCTGAAAGTTGGTTAGATTGTCAGTTAGATTTTTTAGTAAAAAATAATGAAATGTAGTGCTAAATGTTTATAATTGCGACAATTTTTATACAGTAAAAATCGCGAAATCATTATGACTACAGATAAACTGATTATTAATAGTGAAGATGAGGCTTTAGAGTTATTGGCTCGAGTGCTTCGAGGGGAAGAGAAACTTGATATTCGAAATATTGAGTTTGGTGATTGGGCGAAATTAAAAATTCGTTTAACTGGTGATGACTTTCACTCTAGTATTAATGCTACTGTAATGAAAGGATTGTTGGCATTACAAGATGGCATTTATCAGTCTTATGCGATTGCAAAAGATATGGACTCGACAAGGTTTTTGACCCAACAAGAACGTTCAGATCTTGAAATTGATATCGAGGTAAGTGAAGGTAGTTCAATTCTTGGAGTGGATCTTCAACAACTGGGTGAGAAGTATATTACATCTACGGTGGATAAAATGCCTGCTGAGTACATCCTAGTCGTTTTTATCATTTTTGGTTTGGGTTGGGCTGGAAATAAAGCTTGGGCTACATATATTCAAGCAAAAAGCAGTGAGAAAATTAAAGAACTAGAAGATTCTACAAAGCTTGATGAGCAAAAGCAGAATATGCTTCACCAGTTAGAGGTTATGAAAGAAGCGAATTCTAACGCTTTGGAACACGCCAAAATCAATCAAGAAAACATGAAGATGTTTACCCAAGCAATTGCAATGAATCCAAAGCTAAAGCAAATTGCTGAGGTGGTTGATGACTCAAAAGAAATGATGATACGAGCAATGGCTAACTCTGGAGCTGAAACAGTAGAGTTTCAGGGAATTGCTTTAGAAACCTCGGTGGCTAAGGAACTTGTAACAATGCCGAAGAATAAATGGTTGCCTTCAAGATTGGATGGGGTGTACCAAATTATTAATATCGATTATTCGAATACCGAGGCATATCGAATCAAGTTGAAAGACACTACAAGTGATTTTGAAATCACTGCAATTTTTGAAGACCTAACATCTAATAATAAAGATATCGATCTACTTACCAGTGTTGCAAATCTTCGATTACCAATTCGCGTGAATATGAATGTGAGTAAATTCGGAGATAGTTATAAAGATGCGACTATTGTTAGCATTGCAAGTCTTCAAGAAGAAATTCCAGATTAATTGACTTGTATACAGCAACATGGCATATTTGTGTTACTGTCGCTGTAGTTGCATCAAATCGACCACATAGAAATTAAAGCTCATCATTCGATGGGCTTTTTTGCATTTAGTGGTACTCTGTTTCAGTCATAAATTACCAGGCAATTGAATTGAACATATGTATTGGGGGCGACTTAGCAGGTCAAGTAGTTGAATTTGACAAACGATTCTTTAATGCAAAGGAAGTCGAAGAAAATAAGAGCTCGGAATACTATAAGCAGAGATATATTGTTGGTGATGCTGAGTACAGCTTTTGGATATCCAATGATATGAAGTTGTGCGATGCCACAGATCAGGCTGAAGTGTATATGCGGAAGCCAAAGAATTGAATTTAAGGGCTCATCGAAAGGTGGGCTTTTTGACATTATTCGTTTATATTAATAAAGGATAATGACTTTTTATTTTTTGAGATTTAATTGAAATGGCAATTCTAACTGTCAAAAAATTAGATGATACTCTTAGTGAGTTAGCAGTTAGCGGCAAAAAACCTGAAAAGATTTTGTTAGGTTATAAAGCATATGCCGACTTAATGAATGATCGCAAATTTTTTGAAGAAGTAGCAGGATCAGCAATGGATCCAAACAAGCGTAAATATAAGAATATTAAAATTAAGGTTACTCAAGACGAATACCAGTTTGAAGTGAAGTGTTCAAAAAAATAGATTTATATAACAACGAAAGCTCATCATTCGATGGGCTTTTTTAATGCCTGAAAGTTCTACTCACTTTCATTCCAAAAGAGTAGCAGCCCACCTAACCGTAAGCGTGCGCTGAACCCCATAGCTATTTTTTAATTTGAGTTGGGTTTCCAGCGGTGTGGCAGTAATTCTTCAATCTGGGTCACTTTATGTGTTGGCAACCTTTTCAGCACATCACTTAAATAGGC
>NZ_VOYL01000044.1:0-26056 GCF_013420295.1 Acinetobacter sp. YH01018 | reverse complement strand
CGGTTCAATTTCTTTAAAGGCTTCTCGACTAATGTCGCTGGGATATGGTTTTCTCATTGAATAATTTTAACAAATTCTTTTTTTAAGTGCTAAAAAAGAATGAAATTAATACTGGATAGGCTCTTAGAACTGGCTAAGCTGTTTTAGGCGCTGCATATCGATAATCCTGATCTGGCTATAATTCCACTCTACAATGCGTTGCTGGATAAAATATTGTAGTTGCTTGTTTAAGGTTTGCCGGGACACATGCAGTAATTCGGCAAATTCCTGCTGGCTCATTTTAAATTGAATGGTTGATTTTTCCTGACCTACTGGTCTTGCCTGTTGACCCAAGGTTATTAAATGACGTGCAATTTTTTGCGTCATACTCGCAGTTTGCAGATAACGGTTTTTCTCCATCAAACCATACATCCGTTCACTCAGTAATTGAATGATCTGCCACATGGCTTGCGGCTGCTGTTGTAATTGTTCCAGAAAAACCTGACCTGAAATTACAGCCACTTCAACTACTTCTACGGCATAAAAATCAAAATTCAGCGGTTTTTTCTGTAAAAATGGCACCAGATTAAATACCGAATACATTTTCACATAATCACTGACTTTAAACTCGCCATCACTGAGCAGCCAGCCAATCTGCATCCGTCCGGACAACAGTACATAGATATCGTTCATTTTTTGCTGATAATGCAAGATCTGTTGCTGTGGTAAAAAACGCAGATATTTCACATGCTGCAATAAGGTTTGATGGGATTGTGCATTGAATGCAGAAAACACTGCATCCTGCCCAAAAATCTGCTGTAATTTTTCTGCGCGACTGAGCATATGAAATTTATGATCTCATTCAAAATAAAAAACCTAATATATAAATACTAGGTTTTTTATATGCTTAAACCAACCAACTTTTAGCGCTATGTATATCTCGAATTCAGATCACTACGAGTCCATACAGCCTAAATCAATACATCTAACCATTAAGATGCTTTTTCTAAAATTTGACCATTTTCAAAGGTAAAATTGGAAATGTCCTGTTTCACCACTTTCTTCAGGTTCACACTTGGGCGACCATCTACACCAACTGGAATACCCCCTTTAATGGTAACATGACGCACAACACGCAGCTCATCCCCATAATCATTAATCGCACGGTGCTGTGTGGCACGGTTATCCCAGATGGCAACATCACCTACACTCCAGCGCCAACGCACAATGTTTTCTAAATTCACGGCGTAATCCTGGAATAAATCAAACAGGCGGCGTGAATCCTGGCTGTTATAACCTACAAAGCGTTTAAAGAAGTGACCCAATAACAGGGTCTTTTCCCCACTTTCAGGATGCACGCGCACCAATGGATGCTCTGTTTCATATTCGGTTGAATTGAATAGCGCACGATATTTTTCTGCATCAATACGCGGGCTTGTGGTTACTTTAGAAGCATAGTCATAGTCGTTGCTATGTACTGCCCGTAAACTGTCTGCCAAAACTTTCAGTTCTTCTGGCAGATCGTTATAAGCTGCTGTGGTATTTGCCCAAACCGTATCACCCCCTGCTGTAGGCGCAACTATACTGCGTAAAATGGAAGCCTTTGGATAATCTTCAATAAAGCTGATGTCGGTATGCCAGGTATCTGCCCGCCCACCACGTGAATCCAGCTCAAGCACATGTGCTGTTCCACTTTTGACCGGAACGGTTGGATGATTCAAGGGCTTGCCCAATAAAGCGGCAAAGCCTTCCTGTTCATCATCAGTTAAATGCTGTTGGTTTTTAAAGAAAATAGCTTTGTACTTGATTAGAGCATGGTTAATTTCATGGACCGTGTCTTGATCTAGAGTTGAAGACAATTTAACCCCTTCAATTTCAGCACCAATACACCCGGTAATCGGTTTTACCTGAATATGTTGATATTGATAGTTCGGATCATAGGGTTTGGTTTGATTTTGGCTCATGGCGATTCCTTATATTTCAATTTTTATTGCAACGTTATGTTGTTGAAATACAGTCTGCCCTGAATAGGCCATAAACACTGTCAAAGCGTTGACAGTGATCAGCATAATACCTGCTGAAGTTTTGAACTTTCCTGATTTAGAATTTTGAGATTAGATTTCTCAACCCTGAAATTATTCAGACAATTAAAAAATACAAGCTATTAAAAAACATAAAAATGTCAAATTTTTAAAGCGATTTATTGATGATCAAGTCAAAACATTAAGAAAATAATCTGGAGAATAACATGCACCAGAGCTTTGTCGTTTCAGCATTGATGATGTGTTGTCTCGATAAAATCATTAAGCCTTAATTATTTTTATCTGTACATCAAAATAGCCCCTAAATCGGGGGCTATTTATTTTAAAAAATTATAGATAATTGCCTTCACGTTCTGGCTGATACAACACTTTTTCAATTTTCACTTTCATTAAATGACCATCTGGCTGCGGCCATTCAATTTCCTGACCCTCAGCCAATCCTAAAATTGCTGCACCGATTGGTGCAAGTACATTCACCTGTCCTTTCTCACCCAGAAAATCATGTGGGTAAACCAGGGTTATCGTAGTTGGTTCATTCGCAGGGGCAATGGTAATTGATACCCGTGCATTCATTGTCACCACATTTGCCGGCATATCCTGCGGGGCAACTACTTGAGCACGTGCAAGCTCATCTTCCAGATGCTGCATGGTTGGCGTCAGTTTAGACTGATGCTCAAGCATCGTTTCTAAACGTTCCAGATCTTGTTGTGAAATAATAATAGTGGGTTTAGCCATTTATCTGATTCCTTTGGACGAACAATGTCATTACAGCAACAGCAAAATATTTATAGCTTTTATAGGGGGATTTATTCTGTTATAGCAGAAATACCAGCTTTGAAAAATATGACTTTTAATATATATAAAAAAAGCCCCCTTGAGGGGGCTTTTCTCAAGTCAGAACTTATTTTGCGTAAACAGGGAATTTAGCGCATACAGTTTCAACTTTCGCTTTTACAGCGTTAATTACAGCTTCGTCGCCTTTGCTGTCCAGGATGTCTGCGATCCAGCCAGCAAGTTCACGTACTTCAGTTTCACCGAAACCACGAGTTGTAACAGCTGGGGTACCGATACGGATACCAGAAGTCACGAATGGAGAACGCGGGTCGTTAGGTACAGAGTTTTTGTTCACAGTGATGTGAGCAGCACCTAACCAAGCGTCAGCGTCTTTACCAGTGATGTCTTGCTTGATTAAAGACAACAAGAACAAGTGGTTTTTAGTACCGCCAGAAACTACGTCATAACCACGAGCGATTAATACTTCAGCCATTGCTTGAGCGTTCTTAACCACTTGTTGTTGGTAAGTTTTGTATTCAGGAGCCATTGCTTCTTTAAAGCAGATTGCTTTCGCTGCAACAGCGTGAACAAGTGGACCACCCTGGTTACCCGGGAATACAGCTGACTGTAATTTTTTCTCGATTTCTTCGTTTGCTTTAGCAAGGATTAAACCTGAACGCGGACCACGAAGTGTTTTATGCGTAGTCGTAGTCGTTACGTCAGCAATTTGCACTGGGCTTGGGTAAACACCAGCAGCAACCAGACCAGCTACGTGAGCCATGTCTACGAAAAGGTAAGCGCCAACTTTGTCCGCGATGTCACGGAAACGCTGCCAGTCTACAACTTGGCTATAAGCAGAGAAACCAGCCACGATCATACGTGGTTTGTGTTCTACAGCTAAACGTTCAACTTCTTCGTAATCGATTTCGCCAGTTTCCGGGTTTAAACCGTATTGAACTGCGTTATAAGTTTTACCAGAGAAGCTTACTTTTGCACCGTGAGTCAAGTGACCACCGTGAGCAAGACTCATACCCAAAACTGTGTCGCCCGGGTTAAGAAGAGCTAAGTAAACAGCCGAGTTTGCTTGAGAACCAGCATGCGGTTGAACGTTAGCATAATCAGCACCAAAAAGTTCTTTAGCACGGTCAATTGCCAATTGTTCAATAACGTCTACATATTCACAACCGCCATAATAGCGTTTGCCTGGGTAGCCTTCTGCATATTTGTTAGTGAGTTTTGATCCTTGCGCTTCCATTACTGCTGGTGAGCAATAGTTTTCAGAAGCAATCAACTCGATGTGCGCTTCTTGGCGAGCATCTTCATTAGCGATTGCCTGAGCGATTTCTGGATCAAATTCGGCAATAGAGATATTGGCAAACATTAGCGAGGTCCTATTAAATTAGGGCTTTTAAGCCGTGCTAAGATTGGCGCGTATTGTAGCATGAAGTTTATAAATGTTGAGAATGAACTTTACTCAGTTTTAAATAAAAAAATGCTCATGATTAAAAAACATGAGCATTTATAGTCAAAACAAATTACTGAATTGGCATTAGAGATTTTACATCTGCAATAATATTAGGAATATTTAAAGCATAGACCGTTCCATGATCCCATTTCGTTGCAGCTGATTCATCGGTCAAATAACGGATATTGGTGTTTTGTTGTATCGCTGAAGAATAAAGTACGTCAGTCACTTGTTTCGGAACGGTAGGGTCCAATGATCCCTGATAAATAATCACTGGCGTGGAGACTTTAACCTGAAGGGGCTGCGAATCTTTTTCCAAAAAGGTTTTAACTACAGGAATACCCATAAAATTCATTTGAGTACGCGGGTAATTATTTATATTGACTGAACCCTCTGTTGCCACGTAATCATCCATCCCTTTAACAAATTCCTGCTCTAACAGATCATAGCAATCAACTTCTGCATTTTTCGCAATATTATCCGTAGGAGACTTAAAAACCTGACTATATTGCAAATCAGGATGAGGATTACGCAGTCCTGCTGTAATTAATGCAGTAAATGCATCCAAAGATGACAACGTTTTAATTTTTTTATTCAGGTCGGTTTCTTTTCCCGCGGCACTTTCCCCTGCTGTCAAAATAAGCGCAAGGTTAGAAGCTGGAGCGAGGGCCACTGTTCCTTTATAGACCAAGTTAGAGGCGCGTGAAGCATATTGGGCCGCACCTAAGGCAGCTTGTCCACCTTGTGAATGTCCTACTGCCATCCATTGGTTGGATGCTGTTGTCCCCAAATAATGGCGCGCAGCGACAACCGCATCCGTAATAGAATAGGCCTCGCTTTTTACATTCAAGAAAGGATGGAGCTCATTACCATTTGGTTCTCCCAAACCTTCATAATCAGGAGCAACCACCACATAACCTGCAGTTAAAAGTTGAGCAATCATTGCTTGAATATAGATATTCAATGCATTTCGACTCGGTGCACATTGATCTGCCACACCCGTTGTACCATGCGCCCAAACCACAATTGGCCAACCTTTTGCAGGCACAGCCGTTTTCGGTGTAAAGACCAATGCAGTTGCCTGAACTTGTTTAGCATTAACCCCCAACATTTTATAAGTCATCACTACGCTTTCACCCGCCACGCTAGTCATATTTGTTTTGTTATAAACTGTGGGGGTAGAAACGACCGGGTTCTGAATATCATTGACCGGAATTCCATTATTTGGACTGTTGAAGACCGAATCACCATTTCCACTTCCACACGCTGTTAAAAGGATGACCGAACTACTGATAAACACCGTTAATAATGTTTTTTTCATTTTTGCATTTCCTTATATCTTTTTATTTTGATGATTTAAGTAATCATGAATACAAACTATTACCTTTATTTAATATTTGAACAATGCGATTTAACATCAAATAAAAAATTTAAAAAGAGACTGAATTCTTATTAATACAAATCAATGATTTTTATAAA
Organism: Acinetobacter sp. YH01018; assembly: GCF_013420295.1. Lineage (NCBI taxonomy): Bacteria > Pseudomonadati > Pseudomonadota > Gammaproteobacteria > Moraxellales > Moraxellaceae > Acinetobacter > Acinetobacter sp. YH01018. The sequence continues at coordinate 20,317 of NZ_VOYL01000044.1, read as the reverse complement.
TTTTATTTTTTTACTTTTACAAATATCAAACACTATTAATTTAACAAAATATGTCTGCTTTTATTTGTCTGATTCCAGGCTTGCGTGGAGTTAGGCTATAGAAGTATTAAAAAAATCGTGAGCAAAGTGGTCTCTTCTTATGCGGCACCGATAACTAATCAACAAAACTGACCTATAAAAGCCGTCATCTAAGCGATAGCGTACAGATTAGTGAATTCATTAAACAGAAACCCAAAGGTATGCTTACGATTTCTCAAATAAACATTGATCAACATGACTGGCTATCCTGATATCCATCTCAAGCCTGTATTTCGAGTGATGCTTTCGAAGCAGTGTATTTAACCAGCAGTCCAGTACAAAAATCAGCATGAACAGGGAAAAGAGCCTATTTTCAGTTTGTATCGGTATCTTTGAAAATGGTAAATTGACTCAAACAATCGCAACAGTTATGGATCTGCCATGCAAGCAATTATTCTCGATACCGAAACCCATACTTTAAATGGACAGCCGATTGAGATTGCTTATGCGCCGATCCAAATTCATGACAGCAAACTTTCCTTAGACAAGAGCAAAATTTTCGACCAGCTTTATAGTGTCGATGAACCGATTTCGTATGCAGCCATGGCAGTGCATCATATTCTGGAATCCGAGCTGGTGGGTCAGCCTCACTACACGACTTTCAGCCTTCCACAGAAAACCACTTACATTATTGGTCACAATATTGATTATGATATTCGTGCCATCGAGAAATGCGGTGTAGATACCAGCAATATAAAAGCCATTTGTACCCTTGCCCTGGCACGTTTAGTCTGGCCGGATGCTGAAGCGCACAATATTTCTGCCCTTATTTATATGATCAGCAAAGGCAGTGAAAAAGCCCGTGAAATGATTAAAAAAGCACATCGTGCCGATATGGATATTATCTTAACCGCCAATATTTTAATGCATGAAATCCATCATTTAAACATTCAAAATATTGAAGAGCTTTATCTGGCATCGGAAGACGCGCGTATTCCTCGAACCATTAATTTTGGCAAGCACCGAGGCACAGCAATAGCAGATTTACCTGCAGACTATATGCAATGGCTGCTTCGTCAGGAAGATCTGGACCCTTATTTGCGCAAGGCTCTAGAGAAAACCAGTATTGTTACACTGTAATATAATGATTTGTAATATTATTTAATATTCCTGTCATGATTGCCCCCTACAATCAGCCTTAATTTATTGCAACGTAAATTAAAGCATGACTCAATTTCATAAAACTGATTTAGGCATTGAAAGTTTAAAACAGCGTTCAATGAATCTGAATGCTCGTCAGCGCAGACTGTTACTATTGATTGGCACCGATGATTTTGATCTGCTTTCTGAACAATTCAGGCATCGTATCGCGCCACCCGAATTACTCGAACAGTTGCTGGAAATGGGACTGATCAGCCGTGCGGCTAACCCGTCCATTGAAACACCCCTGACATCCGACAACCTAGATACAGAAATTAAAACCAGCCCTGCGCTGCAAAGCACTCAACTTAAGGATCACTCTGCCGAAGAAATTTTTGTTCCCAGCATTTCCCCATCTTCAATCGCGGAGGAAAAAGCTGAGCAGGCATCCTGTCAAAATGAAGTGCAAACAACGCTAGAAATCCTTGATTTTGAACAGGTCAAGCAATTCATGGCTGAACTGCTGCAACGTCATTGCGGTTTAATGGCAAAACAGCTGATTAGCCGTATTCTGTCTGCTGACGATTTACGCAGTTTAAAACAGTGCCAGATGCAATGGATTACCACCCTACAGGAAAGCCGCATCACTCCACAGGAATTAAACCGCTACCTCAATCAGATCAATTTTTCTCTACAGAAGCTTCCAAGCTGATCAAGCTTAAGAGCTTTTTTATGTTTCATTATTTATTTAAGGTCTTAGCTATCTAAAACATATTTATTTTTATACTTATAAAACAATAAGATTTGATTTATTACACAATAACTAGATTAAATAAGAACCTATGGCGTGATTCTAAATACGACCTTAGCTGAATAGTAAAGTATTGCTAAAAACCGCATATATTAACTATTTCAGGGGAATTCATGATGACATCCTTACATTATTTAGAATTTCATCCGGCAGACCATCCCGTATACTTAAAAAAAATAGGTAATTGGGTAATAACATTTTTGAGTCCTAGAGAAGATCTGACCCATATCCAACTTGCGATTACCAGTGTGTTGCCACGCCAGGTCAGTGAAAACCTGCAACCTGTTCGAATCATTATTAATCAAACAGAAATTGAAAATCGCTGGTTAATCCAGCAAATCATCTGTTATAACAGTGCTCAAGGTAAGGATGAATTATTCAGTTGTAGTGATGCGATTGGAATCAAAGTTATTGAAAACCTGATAGAAGAGTTTAATAAATATGACGTTGAACTTAGTTTGATTTAAATATTGCTCCGTAACTCCATGTATTGATTATTTTTAATCATATTTTTATTTTTTTATAAAAACTCACCTTTAATGGTGAGTTTTTATCATATTTTCATTATTCAATAATACGATAAATACTCTTGGAAATACGGCTTTCAAAAAGCAGTTCAATACTTGGACGAATAATTTCACCTTTGACCACGATATGTTCGATCTTTTGAAATAATGAGAGTTTATGCAAAGCTGAATTTTCCGGAATTGTCTGTAATAATGCCTGTACTGCATGAATATTGCTAAATTGGTCTTTAACCTTTATCTCTATTAATTGGCTCATATTATTCCCTGCTCTCTTTATTTAAATAAACTTTTTATAGCATAAATTTTATTTATTCATAATTTAGAGATGTTAGATTTTTTGGCAATGTAATTTTTTATAAACAAATAGATGATATTTCTCTTAAACATGTTATTTAGAAAACGTTTAATTTTTATAATAAATCACCTCGATCAATTTCTTCAATTATCTAAAATAAATTCTAGAATATTGGTTCATTGGAAATTTTTTTTAGCCCTAAAAATAAGAAAGCCCGCATTACTGCGGGCTTTTATGTTGGAAGGCTAGTGCTGATTTTTTGCTTCAACCCGAAGGTTGCAAGCTCAACAAGCTGTCATTGATCCGTCCAACCACTTTGTAGCGTCTCTCGACCTACTGTATTTTTAATATAAAACTCGAAAATGAAATAGGCAACCCTGCTCAACATTTATACACAACAATTCAAAGAAACTATTATTGTATATTTTATAAATGCGTGGATAATAGATGCTGTTTTCATATTAGTTCGTATCTAATAGTTTATCTCTGCTATTTTTAGCTCAATGACAGTAAATACACTCACTGCAACGAATTCTGTACCCAATATTGCCTGACAAGCTTTTTCATCTGTTGAAAAAATGCCTGCTGTTTTATCTGCAATACGAATTCTGGGAATCACAATGACGTCTTGTCCTTCAGAATATCCCGGATGTCCAAGCACAATAGTAAAGTCTGTAGAATCAATAAATATAAAATTTCCGGCTTTTCACTTTTAAAATTTCATCTAAATTTTCCCCATATTTCTTAGATTTGATTGGTCAAATGGCACGGATTTGCTTATCAGATTCATACAAAAATGGGTTAAAGGATTCTGTATAAAGTACATAGCAATCCTGCCTACTATTTTGTGAAATTATTTTTTTTCAGCACATTTCGTCCTTGTTTCAGCAAGTCAAATTTCATTCTGGCTGTTCAATGATACTTATGACTCAACACCAAGTTATCTCAGTCATAGTAAGACAACTGCTTCTTAGACAATTATTCTAGCTATTGCAAAAATACAGAAGCCCATATTCCATGGGCTTTTTCATCATACTGAAGATTGAATATGTTTCAACGCAGTCCTTTAAAAAGGAAAAAACATCCAACAATAAACAGCAATATGGCAAAACATTTTTTCAGCATTTGTGGTGATAATGCATGTGCTGCTTTTGCACCAAATTTTGCTGTAAAGAAACTCATCAGGCTAATGCCTAAAAAGGCATAAATATGTACAAAGCCAATACTATTGGGCACAGCGGCATGGGCATTCATACCAAAAATCATAAATCCCAAAGCACCAGCAATCGCAATGGGTAAACCACATGCAGCTGAAGTTCCAACGGCTTTTTGCATGACTACGCCATAATGATTTAAGTAAGGTACAGTTAAGCTTCCACCGCCGATACCAAAAATTGCAGAAGCTACACCAATCCCAGCGCCTGCACCTAATTGTTTAGGCGATGAAGGCAGTACTTTATGGGTATCTACCACTTGTCTGGCACCGCTAAACATGGTGTAAGCCACCCAAAGCAAAAATACGCCAACAATCAGCTGAAGATGAATTCCAGAAAGTAATCCTGCAATTCCGGCCCCGACAAAGCCTCCTATCACCATTCCTGGTGCGAGATTTTTAAATATAGGCCATATGACTGCGCCATTCTTATGGTGAGCCATCAATGAGCTGATCGAGGTAACCACAATGGTTGCCAAAGAAGTGCCTAAGGCCAAATGCATAATGACGTCAGCACTGTAACCCATTTGGGTAAAGACAATAAATAAGAGCGGGACAATAATTGTTCCACCACCCACACCAAAGAGCCCTGCCGCAAATCCGGCAAGCGCCCCAATGGCTAAAAAAATAATAAGTTCCACGATATGCTGACTTTTAAAGAATGGAGTATTGAAGCAATGGACGGTTAAGCCGTTTCTAATTGACCGACTTGATGATAAGCGCGGTTAAAATAGACGAGGCTTTCCTCTTGCTGACTTTTTTTAATCGCTAAGACACGACATAAGAAAATGCTGTGTGTACCGACGTTTTGAATATCTTCAATCTGACAATCAAAACTCACCAAAGCATCTTCTAACACAGGTGATCCTGTTTCGAGTGTGGTCCAATCACCAAGTTTGAAACGATCTTCAGAATTGAATTTGCTTGAGGCAAATGCATTAGAGATGTGTTCATGCTGTGTGCTGAGCACATTGACTGATAGCACTTTATTTTCAATAAAATGTGCATGTGAGCGAGAAGATTGATTCATACAGACCAGCAATGAGGGCGGTGTATCGGTCACACTGCATACGGCTGATGCAGTAAAACCATGCATCCCTGCCGTACCTTGTGTTGTGATTACATTCACAGCAGTGGTTAACAAGGACATTGCATTTCTAAAGTCAGTTGCTTCAATCATCTCTTCTATCTCAAATGTATTTATGACGTACCTAGACTCAAGTATGGCAAATGATTTAGGGATCATTCGCCCTGCTCTGATTTAGCCACACTTCGTGTTAAGCACCAAGCTCTTGACGAACAATCGCAGCACCTGCGCTTAATGCTTCAAGTTTGCCGCGAGCGACTTGACGAGATAAAGGTGTCATACCGCAGTTGGTTGAAGGATACAGCTTGTCTGCATCAACAAATTGCAATGCTTTACGTAAGATCTCTGCTACTTGTTCTGGGGTTTCAATGGTATTGGTTGCCACATCAATCGCACCGACCATCACTTTTTTACCGCGAATCAGTTCAATCAGATCCATCGGCACACGTGAGTTTTGGCATTCAAGTGATACGATATCAATTTTAGACTGTTGTAATTTCGGGAAAATTTCTTCGTATTGACGCCATTCTGAACCTAAAGTCTTTTTCCAATCGGTATTGGCTTTAATGCCGTAACCGTAGCAAATGTGTACCGCAGTTTCACATTGCAACCCTTCAAGTGCACGCTCCAAAGTTGCAATGCCCCAATCATTCACTTCATCAAAGAACACATTAAAAGCAGGTTCATCAAACTGGATGATATTGACACCTGCAGCTTCTAATTCCAAAGCTTCTTGATTAAGAATTTTGGCAAATTCCCATGCCAGTTTTTCACGGCTTTTATAGTGCTCATCATACAGCGTATCAATCATGGTCATTGGACCAGGTAACGCCCATTTAATCGGCTGATGGGTTTGACTGCGTAAAAACTTTGCATCTTCCACGAACACCGGTTTTTTACGTGATACTGCTCCCACCACTGAAGGCACGCTTGCATCATAACGATTACGGATTCGAACCGTTTCACGTTTCTCAAAATCGACACCTTCAAGATGTTCAATAAACGTGGTCACAAAGTGCTGGCGGGTTTGTTCACCATCGCTGACAATATCAATGCCTGCTTGCAGTTGTTCATGCAACGACAAACTTAAAGCATCTCGCTTCGCTTCAAGCAGTTGTTCACCTTCCAGCTTCCAGGGTGACCAAAGTTTTTCAGGTTCTGCCAGCCAAGAGGGTTTCGGTAAGCTGCCCGCTGTTGAAGTCGGTAATAAAATTTTCATAATCAGTAATCATCTATATTGAATAAATTAAGCAGCTTGGCTTTCAACAGCATAGCTTGCAGCCCATTGCTCAAGAATGTCTTTGTAAGGCTTGATAAAATTTTCTTCAGTCCATTGACCTTGTTTGACTGCCAGTTGGCCGCGCTCAACACGGTCATAGACAATTTGCGTCAATGAATAATCCTGATAGTTCAAACTTGGCTGATAGACTAAACCTGCGTTCGAGTTGGCATTGTAAATTTCAGGACGGTAAATCTTTTGGAAAGTTTCCATGGTGCTAATCGCACTGATGAGCTCAAAATCGGTGTAGTCACGCAGTAAATCACCGCTAAAGTAAAACGCCAAAGGTGCAACTGCATGAGCAGGCATGAAATAACGCACTCGCAAGCCCATTTTTTTGAAATAGTCATCTGTGCGTGAATATTCATCATTTTTATATTCCACCCCTAATACAGGATGCACATTGGCGGTACGATAATAGGTTTTAGTGGTTGAAACACTGAGGCAAATCACAGGCTGTTTTTTAAACTCTGCTTTAAAGACCTCTGAATTGACTAAGTGTTGATAAAGCTTGCCATGCAAATCACCAAAGTTCTCCGGCTTCTCATCTGTTTTACAGCCCAATGCCGGTAATACAACGCTAAAGTCATAATCACGTACATAAGATGAAAAACTGTTACCAATCATGCCTTCAATACGTTCATGGGTTTTATGGTCGGTAATCGTACTTTTCAGCATTTCAATGAATGGAAAAGTCTTGCCGTTGCCTTCAACGTCTAGTTCTGCAGAGATGATATCGATTTCAAGTGAATAGCGATCTCCTGTCGGATTATCAATAGCTGCCAAGCTATTAAAACGGTTGTTGATCATCACTAAAGTTCTGCGCAGATTCTCTTGACGGCTTTCACCGCGTGCTAAATTGGCAAAATTCGTAGTCAGACGTGTGCTATCTGCTGGCTGATAGTTTTCGTCAAAACGAATGCGTTTAATTGAACATGCAAACTCTTTACTCATGGTGATCCGCTACCCTAATCTTTGAGATAAAATCAAAATTTATGAATGGGATAATTTATACGCGAATCATTAGATGAATAAAAATGATTTAGTCTAATCAAAAGATGAGTAAAATTCATGTTTATATATTCTTTGCCCGTCTTTAGTTTGATGAGGATGAACCTGCTCTAATTCATCGTTTAAAAATTGAATATTTTAAACCTAATAAATCTATAAATAATAAATACTTATTTATTTTTATTATTAAATTTTTGAGTAAAAATGCTGAATGAGATGCAGAAAATCTCCAAAACCAAATATGATATAAAAATATGTCTTCCAAGCGTTATGTGAATTTATCTCATCTTAAAATTAGAAAATATCAAGATATTCACTTTTCCTAATTCTATCTAAATAGCTTGATATCAGGGTTAAATACTCACCCTATCGCTATATTAAACAAACTTGGATATCCAAGACTGACTCTCGCAAAAAGTCATGAACAAGATGCAACACCATTAATTTCAAAGCTTAAACAGTTAACTATCGAATATTAGGCTGATTAAGCCGTTTTCATCGTCGAAAATTTTGGTTCAGTGAGTAAGTTCATAAAACTTATGAATGGGCTTTAGCTGAACATGTGTTAAATCGTATATCCAAGACTGTGACCTATATAGACTTTACCCCAAGAATCCCAGCCCTCCTTGTTCCGCCGTTCCATTCAGCATAATTATGCCGATTTGCTGAAAATTGCGGATGATTCCGGCATGGCAATAGGCTTGACTGACCATCAGGGTACCTTGTTATGGACATGGAGCAGTTCGGCCATGCTCTCTTCGGCTGAACAGGTTCATTTTGTTGAAGGCGGACATTGGTCCACTCAGGCCGTTGGAACCAATGCCATCGGGCTGACATTAAACAGCCATACTTCCAACTGTGTTTACTCGCATGAAAATCAAATGGATAGCGTCCGTGACTGGGTATGCTATGCAGCCCCCATTTTAGATCCGTACTCTGGCCAGTTTCATGGCATTATTAACCTTTCAACCAAATATAAAAAACATACGCCGCTTGGCTTGCTTGCGGTAGAGCGCTGTGCAGATTTGGTACAGCGTGCCATCCAGTTTGAACAAAAAAATGTCCTGTATATTCAAGCGCTGGGCACGCCGTGGATTCAGTTTAATCAGCATGTTTTAAGCCTGACTCACCGGCAGATTGAGATTCTGTGTATTTTGGTCCTGCATCCATACGGCATCAGTCTAGACGAACTGCATTATGCCTTGTATGGCGAACGTGATGTCAGTATCAAGACCCTTAAAGCTGAACTTTCCCAACTGCGTAACCTGCTGCCCAACTGTATTGAACCGCGTATTTACAAATTGAGCTGTGAAATTCAATACGACTTTTTACGGGCAGAACAATCGTTGAATGCGGGTCTTCTTGCCAGTACTTTCAATTTGTATAAAGGAAGTTTTTTAAGCAAATCCGAAAGTCCATTTTTAACTATCTGGCGCAATAGTTTTGATGCGCGACTGAGCCAGTTAATTTATCAAATGCAGGATATTGATCAGCTGCTGCGGATTATTGGTCGTGCCCCTGAACGGATAGATGCCGTACAGCGCCTGCTGGAACTGTTGCCGCAAGACAGCCCACATCGAAACCTGTTTTTAAAGTTTCTTTAGTCTGTGTACTGAATTATTAATGAAAAGTAAAACCGGCATCAGTGACTTTATTGCATATCCCCTGAAGCTGAATAATTTTATGACTCACTGATGTCGAGATACCATTCAAAGATGATATCTTCCTGATTTGATCTAATAATTCAGTGCGACAACAGCAGAGCCAGCTTTGAAAACCGTATAGACCAAGCCTTTCACATTAATGATAGATTTTTATTATAAATTTAAATACACTTGTGAATTATCTCAAAATCTTTATTTTGAAAAATAATATAGAGCAATAACCAAATAAGTATTTTAATTCAATAGTTTAATTATAAATTAAAATCATTTAATGTCCGTTAAGCATTCATAAAAACCATAATAAGTAAATCTTTAATTACAAAAATTGTGGATAAATAACTTTATATTCAATACATTTTTCATATATAAAAAAGCATACTAAATTTATGGTGTTAAAACCGTTTGCACATCATATTAATTAAACGAGGGGCTAATAATGCAAAATAACAAACGCTATGGGTTAGATGCACAGCAATCCCATCTTTGGATTATCGGGGGCGGTATTGCTGGTATGGCAGCAGCGGCCTTTGCAATCCGTGATGCCAAAGTACCTGCAAAAAATATTCATATTTTGGAAGAACTGGATATTTCAGGTGGATCAATGGACGGCGGCCCTACTCCCAATGCTGCACAGGCTTGGGTCACACGGGGTGGACGCATGCTGACCGATGAAACCTATTTATGCCTTTGGGATTTATTTTCCAGTATTCCCTCTTTGGAAAACCCTGAAATTTCCGTACGTGAAGAATGCCGTGAGTTTAATGAACAGGTGAAAACACATGCCCAAGCGCGTTTAATTGATGCGCAGCATGTCATTGCCGATGCCGCAAAACTAGGCCTCAATACCCTGCACCGTGCGCAAATGCTGCGCTTATTGGCATCTAAAGAAGAGAAAATCGGTAGTCGCCGTATTGATGAATTTTTTGATGAGACATTTTTTGAAACCAACTTCTGGCGCATGTGGCGCACGACATTCGCCTTTCAAAAATGGCATAGCGCCGCCGAACTACGCCGCTATTTTTTGCGCTTCATTCAAGAGCTGCCGCGCATTCATACACTCGCAGGGGTAAAGCGCACCAAATACAATCAGTATGATTCGATGATTCTGCCGCTACAACGCTGGCTGGTGGAGCAAGGTGTCGATGTGCGCTTTGGTAATTATGTAACAGATGCAGACTTCATGACCGATACAGACACACAAGAGCGCCGTGCTACACGCCTGTATGTCAAACTGCCTGAAGGCACGGAGCAGATTGAGCTGAAAGCGCATGACTTGGCTATTTTCACCCTAGGTTCGATTACTGCAGATTCTCGCTATGGCGGCAAGGATGATGTACCTGCATTAATTCGTGACCGTTTGGATCATGGCTGGACATTGTGGGATACATTGGCTAAAAAGGCACCGGATTTTGGCCGTCCCATGACCTTTTATGGCAATGTCGATGAACATAAATGGGAGTCTTTTACCCTGACCATGAAAGATGAGGTACTGTTAAAACGCATCATTGACTATACCGGTAATGAGCCGGGTACAGGTGCACTGATGACTTGGTTTGAGTCTGGCTGGCATTTATCTATTGTTGTTCCGGCACAGCCGCATTTTGCCGATTTGCCTGAAGGCGTGTACACCCTTTGGGGCTACGGTTTCCAAATTGACCATACAGGCGATTACATCAAAAAGCCCATGTCACAAGCGACAGGCAAAGAGATTTTAACGGAACTGGTCAAGCAGCTCGGTTTTGATGACATTTTAGACCATGTGCTGCAAAGCACCGACATTACCACGGCCATGATGCCCTATGCATCTGCCTTGTTCGCCTGCCGTAAACCTGGCGATCGCCCTTTAGTCATCCCTCAAGGCTCGCAAAACTTTGCATTCTTAGGCCAGTTTGTGGAAATTGAAGAGGATGTAGTGTTTACCGTGGAATATTCAGTACGTGGTGCCATGATTGCCATTTACGAGTTTTTTGGCGTAGAACGTGAAATCCCAGACATTTATAATGGCCTGCTCGACCCTAAAGTCGGCTTAAAGGCGTTGGAAACCGTTTTTCATTAATGTTCCATTCATTCTAAATGTGTGCGGAAGCATGCAGCATGAGAGCACTTTCGGGTGCTCTTTTTTGCTCCAGATAAATCATCAACATTCCGCTATCAGCGGCTGTATGCAGGCTTATCATGATTTTGATACCACCCTTCCAGAACTGTTTACCCTGCTGATTACTCGCACAGGCAGATGCCAATTTACCTCAGGCATTGCGTGTGCATTTTGGCTTTACTGAAGATCTGCTGCTGAGCCAGAATGAGGCTTTTAAAGCGTTATGGCTGCAATATATCGACAAAGGTGGAACAGTTGGCAGTGCCTGGTCGGAAGGCGGTAAAGAGTCCATTGAACAATTTAGCACGCATCTTGCACAATGAAAAAACGGGACTGTGGTGCTGAATGGCAAAAATACTATACCACCAGCAGCCTGTATGCTGACTGGGTGGATGTCAGGATGACCGATCTGAATGGCAACCCAGCCTGCATACTGATTCCGCATGATGCTGCAGGTGTAACCATCATTGACGACTGGAACGGCTTTGGTCAGGTTTAATTCTGGAAACTAAGATAGAAAATAAGATTTAAAAATATCTGAAATACATGAATTAAAATAAAGCTGAGATTATATTTTTCGAGCCTCTCAATAAAATAAAACCGCATATCAATGCGGTTTTATTTAAATCTTTTAAATCATATTTATGCTGCAATTTCCTGCTTTTTAGCTACCGGACTGTTGCCGATCTGCCAAACATAAGGCAAAGGTGCCTGATTCACTACCCAGTCACCAATGACTTTCTGTTTATAGATCAGTGGATTATGAGAAGACACAACACGGGCATTGCGCCAGAAGCGGTCCAGCTGCTTTTCGGTAGTGCTGGCAGAGGCACCCAGTGCATTGAACAGCTCTGTAGTCAAATTCAGTACCAGCTCTGAAATGACCACCTGCCCTTGTGAAGACTCCAGTTCAGCACGGTCATTTGTCTGCTGATCAGCCGCCGCATTATTCTGAAAATGACTGATATAGGCACCATCCAGTGCTTCAGCAGTACGCAAAGCAATCGCTTCAGCCGCATAAGCCTGTGCAGACGCTTTACCAATCACTTGCAGGATTTGTGCATCGTCGCGGACCAAATCCGCATTGCCATGACTGAAAATACGGGTGCGCTTGCGGACTTCTTGAGTAAATGCTTCTACAGCACTTTGTGCAATACCGACCAAGGTTGCTAAATGCACCACTTGATAGAAGGCAGTTTGGTATTTAAAGCGTTCTTCAAATGGCAAAATATGATCACGGTTGATGTCAACCTGCTGAATGGTCAAGGTACCACTGCCTGTGGTTTTTTGGCCAAAACCGTTCCAGTCATCCACCACTTGAATGCCTGGCACTTGAGTCGACACCGCAGCAATCACATGCTGATTCGTGGTTTCATCCCAGGCAAATAAGTCGATCCAATCGGCAAAGATGGTTCCAGTGGAATAGTATTTCTGACCATTCACCACCAGCTGGCCCTGTGGATTTTCAGTGACACGGGTCACCACATCGCCAATTTCAACTTTGCCGATTTCCGTCCAGGCATTTCCAACGATTTCACCCCGTACAAAGCGCTGAAACCAGAGGTTTTGAGATTGAGTTTTATTGGCAGTTAAGCGATCTTCGACAAAGGCAAAATGGCCGCGTAATGCTTGAGCCACATTGGAGTCGGCTTTTGCCAGTTCAATCAGCAGTTGAAACAGCTGTTTCTGCGATACACCGTCACCGCCAAAAGCAGTGGGTACGCGAATCGCACCAAAACCGGCTTGCTTCAGCCACTGAATTGGTTCATACGGGAGTGTGCGGGTCTTTTCACGCTCCAGCGCACCATCTGCAATTCGTTGAAAAATCGGGCGGAATTTAGCCGCAACCTGTTGGTAATCTGCACCCAGAGATAAGTTTTGATTGGCTTGAAGAGTCATAATATTTTTCCTTTTAGCTCCATGCATGACGCGGTGGTGGAACATCATTCAGGTAATAATTCCCGACGATATTAAATTTCCAGCGTACAGGGTCATGTAAAGTATGTGTGCGTGCATTGCGCCAGTGACGGTCTAGGTTCAATTCAGAAAGTGTTGAGCGTGTGCCAGACAGTTCAAACAGCTTATTGGCAGCCAACAGGGCAATTTCAGTGGTCAGTACCTTCGATTCGGCCGTAATTAACGTCGCTTTAGATACCGTATCTTCCGTCGGGTTTTCCAAAGCACGGTCAATCGCTTCACCGGCTAAAGCCAGAACTGCTTCGGCCGCACGCAGCTTGATTTTTAATTCACCGATATTGGCAATGGTGTACGGGTCTTGCACGGCCTGTTCCAGACCAGAGTCAATCCACGGACGTGCATGCTGGCGTACATAAGCAATGGTTTCGTTAATTGCACCGCGCGCAATACCCGCATCAATAGCAGACTGGATAAATTGTGAAATTGCTCCTGCTGCCGTAGGACGTTCAAATGCCTGATAGATCGGCACAACATATTTCAGATCGACTTGTACATTGTCTAGAAGTACTGAACCACTCACAGTGGTACGCTGGCCAAAACCACTCCAGTCATTCACAATGGTTAAACCCGGTGTATGCTGTGGCACCAGTGCTGCAAATGGCTTGCCTTCATCACTGACCGCAACCACAGGAATCCAGTGTGCCAGCAGTGCACCAGTAGCAAAGAATTTCTGGCCGTTAATCACCGCATGGTCATCCTTGAACTCGATTTTGGTGCTCAGATCTGCCACTGTTTTTGAGCCTTTTTCTGAAAAGGCATTGCCAAAACGCTGTCCTTTTAGCACCTGGTCAAAGAAGAATGCCTGCTGTTCTGAACTGGCATCCAGACGGATATGTTCCAAAAAGGCCCAATGGTTCTGTGCTATTTGACCCAATGAGGAATCTGCACTGGAAATAATTTTTACCACTTCTGCAAGAGTTTTATAGCTAACCCCTGCACCACCAAACTGCTTTGGAATCGTAATTCCCCATAAGCCTGAAGCTGAGTACTGCTGCACTTCCTGCAAAGGCAAAAGGCGTTCATGATCACGTTTGGAAGCCTCTTTGGCAAAAACAGCCGCCAGCTGCTGCGCCACTTCAATTGCTTCTTCATCTGACTGTATAACATGTGCCAATTGGTCATGTTGATAAAAATCTTTTGGAATATTGTCTGCATGTTTCAGATTTATTTCAATTTTGGATGTCATTATAAAATGCTCTAGTTACCCTATATATAATGGATAAAAGCTAACATTATTTTTAAAGACTATTTATAATTTAATAAGCGAAGAAAATCATTTTAATTAAAATGTTATGTAGTATTTATTCTTAGAATTTCATATTTTTATATAAAGGATAAAAAGAAAGAATAGACTGCTTTAATGAATCATTTTTTACTCATTTCCATGCTGTAGATTCCAGTGATTAAATTAAATCTAAAACTGAGTATTTTCCCTTTATTTCGATAACGTTCAGCAAAGATAGAGAAGAATCTGATTGTCTAAGCTTCACTTAGGTGATCTGCCTTCAGACGGGATAGGCTTCTGTAATTGATCAAGTATTAAATAAAAAGCTGACCAGGAGATAACCGTGTATAGCTTGAACTGAGGGTCAGAAAAATTTTTATATCCATATATATCATCCATAGATGATGTATAAATCCTACAAGATTTTCGGTACAGATAATTACCCAAAAGCTGTATGTTTTTGCTTTATGAAAGAGGTCTCATTACTAAATACTTTATTTTCATAAACAGGTATTGTGATAAATATTGATATTTTTCTTATTAAAAGTCTCAATATTTTTTTATTAAAATTATTAAAAATTTTAATATTACTGTAGATAAGTATGACCAAGAAAATTAGATTTAATGCCTTCGAAATGAACTGTATTGCCCACCAATCCCCGGGATTATGGCGGCATCCGCTCGATCGTTCGACTGAATACAAAGACTTGGAATACTGGACAAACTTAGCACAAATTTTGGAACGCGGTAAATTTGACGGTATCTTTATTGCCGATGTCCTGGGTATTTATGATGTCTATCACCAGTCAGCTGAACATGCGCTGACAGGTGCGGTTCAAGTTCCAGTGAATGACCCTCTACAAATCGTTCCTGCGATGGCTGCTGTAACCAAACACCTAGGCTTTGGGGTGACAACTTCCATCTCATTTGAGCACCCTTACCCCTTTGCGCGCCGCATGAGCACACTGGATCATTTAACCAAAGGCCGCGCCGGCTGGAACATCGTAACGTCCTATTTAGAAAGTGGTTCCAAAAACCTCGGGCTGAAAACACAGGTTAGCCATGACAACCGCTATGATATAGCCGATGAATACCTGGAAGTCCTGTATAAACTTTGGGAAGGTTCTTGGGAACAGGATGCGGTGCTGCGTGACAAGGAAAAAGGCATTTTTGCTGATCACACTAAAGTGCATCCCATTGAACATCAGGGTGAATATTTTACTGTGCCCGGCATTCATATCTGTGAACCGTCTCCACAGCGCACCCCCGTGCTTTATCAAGCTGGTGCCTCTAGTCGCGGTCAGAAGTTTGCCAGCCAAAATGCAGAATGTGTATTCATTTCTGCACCGACCAAAGCCGCAGTAAAAAAACTGGTTGAGGGAATCCGCAGTAAACTGGCCGATGAAGGCCGTGATCCTCATTCAATTCTGATCTATACCATGCTTTCAATTGTGGTCGATGAAACCGATGAAAAAGCACAATTAAAATTTAAAGAATACCAGCAATATGGCAGCTATCATGGTGGACTAACACTGGCTTCAGGCTGGTCAGGTGTAGACTTTTCACAATTCCAGGCAGAAGATCAAGTGGAATATATCCATACCAATGCCATTCAGTCCATGCTGGATTCCTATGTCAAAGCCGACCCAGATAAAGTTTGGACGATTGAAGAGATTGCTAAATTTATCAGTGTCGGTGGCAATGGTCCGGTAATTGTCGGTTCAGCCTCAACAGTGGCAGACCGTTTGCAAGAATGGGTACAAGATACCGATATTGACGGTTTCAATCTGGCCTACATCCTGGCACATCAAACCTTTGAAGATGTGGTTGAGTTTGTAGTCCCGGAACTTCAGCACCGTGGCGTATATCAAACTGAATATACGGAAGGGACATTACGTGAAAAACTGTTTGGCCACGGGCCGTTGCTTCCAGAGAAGCACCGTGGTGCCAGCTTCCGTTATCCAGCTAAACACCTTCAACCGACAGGAGCTTTAAAAAGAGCTTAATGTCTTTATTCGCATACAGGCAAAGTTCACGTTCTATACTCCGGGCATGAAAATAGAAAATCCATCTGGCGTCTCAGGTTGATTGTCTATTGCTTTAATATTGAATATCAACAGGATGGATGTTCCAAAATGCCCAGAATGAACACATTATAAAACTTCGATTCAATAACCCGACCGCAACATGGATATAGGTCTACACATTGCAGTGAGATAGTGGATGATACTCTACTTAAACCTGGTGTTGGCTTACCCATATTGCGTTATTTTCAATGGTTTTTTTCAGATCGGTTGCTGGAGTATTCCAAGTCCGATCTAGCTGTTTAAATGTATTTAAATCCAGTGTTTCGGTTCTTAAAAAATTTAACATTTCTGTTGATAAATCTATTTTTTTTGCCAACCACTTCCATTGCAGTAGACATTTTAGCAACCGGATAGAAATAAAATGTCGAGGACTATTGACGTGTAATTGCGCTGAAATAATTTCAACGAGTTTTTGAAAACAAATTTGCTCTTGGCTAGCAATCAAGATTTCCTGACCTGTCGTTTGGTCATCCTTGTATGCTTTAATCATTGAATTTACCAACATGTTGACAGACACCAAAGGTAAATAAAGCAGCAGTATTAAACAGATAATCGACGGTTTTTAATTGCTGCCAGTCATGCTCAGAAATCCCTAAATCAGTTTGTGTAACATTACCTTGAATACAGATTAATTTTTTACAGTCAGCACCGGATGAATTTAACCAGTCCCGTAATTGAGCTTCTTGTTGACGGAGATTACGGCACATGGCAAACACTTGATAATTTTCTTTGAGTAATTGTGCCGTTAAAAATTTACCGATAAATCCTGTTGCCCAAATCACCCATGCTGTTTGGTTTAAGCCTTGCATAGAATGGCACTCTGTTGATTGATTCATGCTTAAGATAAAGTATGGACTACACTCTAGAGTCAAGTGTTTTTATACAGAAGATGTGGAGATTATGATGCTAGTCGGAGAATTAGCACAACACACCAATCTCAGTCGGGATACCATCCGATTTTATGAAAAACTGGAATTAATTAAACCACTTATTAGGAGCAATAGTTATAAAGATTATACTGAACAAAACTTACAGCAACTCAAACTGATTCAAAGCACTAAAAAATTAGGCTTTACCCTGACGGAAATTAAACAAAGATACCCTATAGCATACAAATCCAATTACATTCCATCGCTATTAAGGCTATCACCAGCTGAATACACTAAAGCTAAATTACGGTCTGATTTAGAATCAGCTCCGGATTACTATAAAAATAGTTTTGAGATTAGACTCTCGGACTTAAGACCACCGATTACTTACAGGTGAACCTATGGAAAGATATGTAATAGTTGTGATACTGATCATAGTCGCGGTATTACTGGTCGTATTTTACAATCAGAAAAAATGAAATTAAAAATTCGGTAGTGCTTCAAAAACTATGCTGAAAAAACAGGCTGAACTGCTGAATGCTGATTGAAAAATTCGCTTGTGAGAAAATCATCACTGAGCGATCTGATGATTTCATGGTCTTTTACGGCATTGTCCTGACCTGCTTTTTCTTTCAAGCCTCAACCGGATATGAATTTCAGCATATACTAAGGCGCCCCAAAACGGCGCGCGGATAGTGTGCTGAATGCTGTGTGGCTTCGACTGTTCGTATGCTTGAGAAATATTATGTTGATCCGTTTTGCCCTGAAACTCAGCTTGGCCACACTTTGTTGTCTTTCCACTGAACTTTATGCAAATACGGCACTCAATCAGGCAACGCTCAGCAGTTATGATTATGACAATGACATTTTCCATCCGGTTCGGGCACAAAATGGCATGGTGGCCTCCGAACATGAAATCGCCAGTCAGGTCGGTCTGGACATTCTGAAACGCGGTGGCAATGCGGTTGATGCCGCCGTTGCCGTTGGATTTACCTTGGCAGTGGTTTTACCGCATGCCGGTAATCTGGGCGGTGGCGGTTTTCTGATTGTACATGATACCCAGTCTGGTAAAAATATTGCGCTGGATTTTCGTGAGATGGCTCCACGTCGTGCGTCACGGGATATGTATCTGGATGAAAATGGCAATATTATTGCTGGCAAATCACTGTATTCACATGATGCCATCGGGGTTCCTGGCACAGTCGCAGGTCTGGAATATGCCCTAAAAAAATGGGGAAGCTTACCCCTTTCAGAGGTGATTGCCCCTGCAATTCAGCTGGCAGAAAATGGCATTCCAGTCAGCCATTCTTTGGCCAAAATGCTGAATGCAGCTGAAGATAAATTAGGCAAATGGCCCAGTTCACGTGCTATTTTCTTTCAAGAGAATCGCCCCTTACGCTATGGTGAACGATTGGTTCAGCAGGATTTGGCACATTCCTTGCGATTAATTAGCCAACAGGGTAGCCTCGTGTTTTACCGTGGTGAAATCGGCGACAAAATTATTGCAGAAATTCAGCAGCATCAGGGCATCATGCAAAAAAGTGATCTGCATGCTTATAAAGTGATCGAACGTCAGCCCATCATGGGCAATTATAAAGGCTATCAGATTGTCACCATGCCACCGCCAAGTTCCGGCGGTGTACATCTAGTACAAATGCTGAATATTTTGGAACAATTCCCCTTGCAACAGTGGGGAGCAAATAGTGCCCAGACCCTGCATTATCTGGCCGAAAGCATGAAACTGGCCTATGCCGACCGGTCTAAATATCTGGGAGACCCTGATTTTGTGCATGTGCCTGTGGCAGGTCTTAGTTCAAAGCCATATGCGAAAATGCTGGCTCAGCAGATTTCAGCTACCACAGCCCGTCCTTCGGCCTCCATTCAGCCCAACAACCCAATCCCCTATGAAAGTGACCAAACCACACATTATTCAGTAACCGATCAACACGGCAATGCGGTTTCGGTGACCTATACCCTGAATTTCAACTTTGGCAGTGGCATTGTCGCAGCAGGTACCGGCATTTTACTCAACAATGAAATGGATGATTTTTCAGCCAAACACGGTGTAGAGAATGCTTTTGGTTTAATTGGCGGAGATGCCAATGCCATTGCTCCCTATAAACGTCCACTGTCTTCAATGACACCCACAATTGTATTAAAAAATCAGAAAGCTTGGCTGGTCACTGGCAGCCCGGGAGGTTCCCGAATTATCAGTACCGTGCTACAAACCCTGATCAATAGCATCGATTTTCAGATGAACCCAGCTGAAGTGGCAGCGGTACCACGAATTCATCACCAGTGGTTACCGGACGAAATCCGTGTAGAAAAAGGCATCAGTGCAGATACCCTCGAATTATTAAAGCAAAAAGGTCATAAAATTGTGCATAAATCTACCATGGGCAGAACCCAAACCATCCAAATTCTGCCAGATGGCATCTATGGCTATTCTGATCCACGTAATCCGGATGGCGCAACACGTGGATATTAAGGGTTACACATCATAGGCTTTTACTGAGCCAAAATATATTCACAGAAAGTGACGGATGCCTTTCTAAGATGCAAGCCTGTATAAAAGTGGATGAGCTAGATTCTAGTGATCATTGAGATAGTTTTGTCACAGCATTTACATGTTACAAGCAAGTAATAGGTAAGTTTTTTACCGCCGATATTGAAGGCAACAATAATTAAAATAATTGGTATCACGTATGCTGAAATAGTGAGAACATCAACCAATTTATCTGATCCAGCAAAACAGTAACTCTCAGGTACTAGGCAACCGATTAAATTTGAAATTACTGATAAAAGCAGATATAGAACTACTGGAGTTCCCATAATATAGTAAAAGATTTTTTCTTTAAGAATTCTGGAATTTTAAATTTCATAAAATTATATGAGCCTGTAAATTATTTTGTGTAAGTTCCATTTTTTATAAATGATCTTTTAATCGATCATCGAACTGAATCGTAAACCAATTCATCGCTAAACGCCAATTTTGAATTGGCATGGTCCATTTTTTAGC